>CALGBY010000135.1 GCA_937886445.1 uncultured Clostridia bacterium
ACCTCCTTTTGTATGCGGTAAACCCTGTTACCACTGATTGTTAGTCCAGTCTGTATTATACAGGTAAATCCACGAACCTACAAACTGGAGGTCATTACATATTGTCTAAAATCATAAACATGCAAAAAACAGGAAAAACCAAAAGGAAAAAGAGCAATGAATGTCGAATAATACTACTGAGGTGAAGGCAATGGCAGCAGTAATTCGACGGTACGAAGTAACCGATGAGGAATAGGAGCGGATCAAGCCATACATTCCGGAAGAACAGACGGGCAGCTCACGCGGAAGACCTTCCAAGGATTCCAGAACAATGCTCAACGGAATCTTCTGGATTCTGCGGAGCGGAGCTTCCTGGCGGGATCTTCCCGAAAGATATGGTCCCTGGCAAACCGTGTATAAGCGATTCGCAAAATGGTCAGATGCGGGGATCTTTGAAAGAATCTTTACGGATCTTGCCGCGGATGCAGATATGCAGGATATCAGTATTGACAGCACCTGTATCAAAGCTCATAAGTCGAGCGCAGGTGCAAAAAAAGAGAAATTCTGACTGCCCCAAAACCGATCCAAAAATTGAAGGAAAACGCGAGAGATTCGAGAAGAATCAATGCATCGGAATCACTCGAGGCGGCAGAAACAGCAAGATACATGCAGTAGTGGACGCTCTGGGAAATCCGATTTACGTTCAGCTAGCTATGCGTTTACCGCCGTTTTCCAGCAAAAAATCTGCAAAACGGCTGTCATTATAGATATCAAAAAAAGGATACTGGGAGTAAAGGAAACCTGTTTTCTCCGCACCAAACACTTCTTCAAATAAATGAATGAAGAGATTTTCTGCTCCGGATCCGGACACGGCGCGCAACTCACTCATGGTCATTCCTCCGACCAAACTTCAGTCAACAACAGCTTTTTTTCAAAACCACCGCGCTTTGCTGCCTTTTCATGCCGGATTTTCTCAACTTCCTCGATGGAACTTCCGCGTGCGACAGCCACCGCCCGGATAACCTCCAGCAGATCCGCCAATTCTTCCATGGATTTGCTTTCCTGATACTCAGCCAGTTCTTCGTTCAATTTGGCATCAAGCATTAAAATATAATCAGAATCGGAAAGAATCGAGGTGGAGCATGTCTTTCCGGAGGCAGTAATAATATCAGGGATCAAATCACGAACCAGTTTGTTGTATTCGATCTTTTTCATACAGACCACCTATGTTCATCCTTTCCCATTTCTATAGTATGATCACCGATAGATTCTTCATAATGCTCTTTACTGAAAGCACCCCGCTAAAGTATGCTGTTCATCGTCTTTGCCTGACGAAGGTAGAATTACTTCCACTTCTCATCGGGTGATAGCTGATTCATACTGTATCAGTTTCGAAGTTCATACCAGGTTCGTCATCCCTTTAGTGAATATGTGTTAATATTATTCTCCATGGTATAAATCTGGTACAGTTTGCTTGCGTATCAATTTGGTTGATTCGATATGGCGAGGATGCTCTTGATTGGCAAACTGTACTTCGCAAACATTACCCGATTCATCTGTGGAAATGATAGTACCTTCGCCAAAGACCGTGTGCAGAACAGAATCTCCGGGCAGAAATACTGCGGAATCATTACTCCTGTTTAGTCTTTGTTCATCTCGGTAGATAAGTGCTTTTGCTTCAGATACAAGTCTTTCTTCCAGTTCATCCGTGTATTCAAGCAAACTCTTTTCTATGTTGAATATAAATCGAGAAGGATACCGGAATGAATGAGCATAGGTATAGCCTTCTGCGTCGCTTAGGAATAGAGCAGTCTGTGCACGTGTCATGGCCACATAAGCCAAACGTCGTTCTTCTTCCATGTGTTCTTTACATACTGCTTTGGACGACGGGAATATTCCTTCGTTCATGCTACAGACAAATACATAAGGGAATTCCAAACCTTTAGCAGAATGGGCTGTCATTAACTTGACACTGTTCTTCTTTTCGTCCATATCCATATTTGTCATGAGTGCCATTTTAGAAAGATAATCTTCCAAACTGGTATCTTCACCCGCCTGCTCCTCATAGGCAATAATGGATTGCTTAAGTTCTGCGAGATTCTCCTGGCGTTCATCTTCACCAGCACGTTGAATCATTTCTCCATAACCACTTTCATGGAGAAGATGCTCAAACAAATCGGATACGCTATATTTTCCGTATTCGGCTTGATATTTTTCAATTAGGCAGATGTAACCTTTGGCCTCTGTTTTTGTAAACAGTTCATCTTCTTGCTCGACTAGCAGTTTCATACTTTGATAAAGAGAACAATGGTTTTCAATTGAATGGGCTTTTAGTTTTGCAATGCGTTTCTCCCCGATATTTCTGCGTGGTTCATTAACTGTCCGGAGGAAAGATATATCATCCTGGTAAATCAACATACGCAGATAACAAAGTAAATCCTTAATCTCCTTGCGCTCGTAAAAGCTCATTCCGCTCCAGACCATGTATGGAATACGCTTTTTTATAAGTGCTTCTTCAATAGAACGTGAAACGTAGTGAGCTCTGTATAATATGGCAAAATCTTTATATGGGATACCGGCATCGTGAATCCTCTCAATAAGCTTTGCAATCCACTCGCCTTCTTCATATACTGTTTTTGCATGATGATATACCGTTTGTACATCACTAGTTTTGTACGGTATCAAGTCCTTCTCAAAACGCTCTGTATTATAACGAATAAGGGAATTGGATGCATATATGATGTTGGGCGAAGAACGATAATTACGCGTCATAAGTATTGTTTTTGTTCCGGGATGTTGCTCACTAAAATTGAGAATATACCTCACATCTGCACCCTGGAATGAGTAAATCACCTGATCCGGATCCCCAACAACGAATAGATTATGATGATAATCCTGAAGCATTTCGCAGAGCGATTTCTGGGTTTTGCTCACATCCTGATATTCATCAACCATGATGTATTCAAGCCGCTTTTGCCATTTTAACAAAACGTCTTTATATTTCTCAAAAATATGGATTGTGAACAAAATCAAATCATTGAAATCCAGCCCGAAGCTTTTATGCTGCTCATAAAGATATCCAAAGAAAATCTTATCAAACACAGTACTCGCGTCACGATACTTTTCCAGAAGAAAAGTTTCATTTGGACAGGTCAATAGTTCGATATAGACATCTGGATTGAGGATTTTTCTATCTTGAATACTCTTTCTCGCCTCTTTGAATGTCATATCGTTGGCTGTAAGGCCGTTTTCTTTGTACACATTTTTCAGGATACTCTCTGTATCTTCCTGATCCAGAATCATAAAGTTTTTTTGCCAATTCACCCGAGGCGCATCTGCTCTTAAAACCTGTACGCAAAAACCATGAAAAGTACAAATCAAAGCCAGATCACTATCACCAATCATAGCTCTGACACGTTTCTTCATTTCCTGCGCTGCTTTGTTCGTGAATGTGACGCACAAAATGTTAGCTGTATTAACACCCAACTCATTGACCAAATACACATAACGATTTGTCAAAGCACGGGTTTTCCCGGAACCTGCACCGGCAACAACTAATACCGGTCCTTCTGTTGTTTTTACAGCTTCGATTTGTTCTTCATTTAGCGACTGTAAACAAGCCGGTATAACAGATGCGAGCGTCATTGATGAACTATCAATAGTAGACACGGTCTCTTTATCCGAATCAGATGTACTCTCTGAAACCAGCGATTCACCGGCGGATATTTTTTCAATTTCCTTTGAGTAAGTCAGGATATCAGAAGGAGAAGCAGAGGGGTTAAGATGCTTTGCAAGTTGTGCGGTTTCTTCATAAGTCCAAACGAGCATTTTCATCAGATGCTGATTCATCTCTGTAAGTTCAGATACCTCCTTTTCTAACGCCGCAATATCTGTTAATGGGGATAAATCGCCCATTTCTTCCGGCATAGAGCATGGTAACGGATTACCATCGGATAGGCCATCTACAGACACGCATATTTCCGACTGGGTATTATTGATCTGAGGATTCGTTTTCTCAATCGGTTGTTCAGCAGCCGATTCACTTCCAAATAATGCTTCCTTCAGACGGCTGTTTTCTTCTCTATACGCCTCGATGCATTTCTCAAGTTCTGAGTAGTCATCAATCCTTTTCTGAAGTAAACAAATTTGTTGTTCTTTTTCTTTCAGTGCGGTTTCAAGCGCTGCAGAAGTAATTACAAGATCCTCAGAATGTGCTGAAATTCTTGAAATGCTTTCATTAATATTCACTATCTGTTCTCTTAGATCAACAATTTCTGCGGACAAATCCCTTTCATGGTTTGCTGCCTCTTGATTTAACCTTTCCATTTCCAAGCGACTTTGCTCGAGAAGCTCGTGTAACCGATTCAATTCATATTCATGATTCTTACACTTTTCTTCCAGAAACAAGGCTTTTTCTGCGTCTTTTACCGCTTCTTCCAGTTTTCGCTGCGTATCATCGTGGGCTTCTTTTTCTGCCTTATACATACTCGTTGCGTGGCGGAAATTACCCTGTTCTTTTTCCAAAGCAGCCTTCAGATCAATGATGCGGCACTTAAGGCAAAAGCCGGAATCCTCCTCATGCAAAAGTAACTTTCCGCATTTTTGACAACGAGCCATGATTGTTTCTCCTTACCAGAAGTATATTTATGCAAAAATACTGAGCTATTCAACAAAGAAAGTGATATGAAAAAATTCTTATTGAAGATAATTTATCGTAATGAACGACTGCAAGTCAGCAACGCTTGTAAAGTATCGATACCCATATTTGCTAACTATTGCTTGCGTTTCTGCTGTTTCGTTCAGAAGCAATGCAACTGGCTCGCTTAGCCCAGATTGAATCCCCTGCGGCCAGGCCAAATCAATGATCGCCGCTACTTGTCCATTGATATCCACGATTTCATGATTCATGACACCTTCACTCAGACCATGTTCAACCATCCACTGAAGCATACCTTCGATTTCCTCTTCTTCATCAGCAGCATTATTATAACTCTTCGAAGCGAAGTCTTGTATGCTTACTTCTCCCAGTTGCCCCTGATAAAGGGAATTCAAAAGTTTATTTGCCGCTTGTGCCAGCAAAATTCGACGAGCTTCCAGGAATTTCTCATAGTTCTCAATCTTCCAAAGATTCGGATCAGAAGGAATCCAGTGAGTGTCCATTGCACCAGGGCACTTTTCACGATAGATAGGAAAATACTCTTCAGGAGGCCTATTCGATATAGTGATATTCGTATCCTTAGTCAGGAACGCATAATTGCCAAGAGCATTTACTATTGCTTTGCTCTTTCCGGCTTTATACAGTAAATCCTTTGGAAATATGTGGTGAACATCCAACGTAGAATTCTTACCCAGCAAATTGTTACGTAATTCAAGATTCGTGCCCCAATCTCGGCAGTTACTGGTTCTTGTAAGCAAATAAAGAAGCGGGTAGAAACGTGATCCAGTACTCCAACCCCAGAAGTCTTCTGGGCGAATAATCAAGTCGCCACGGCTCTGTTTCAGTTGACGAATAAGACCATCTATACCTTCACCACGATTTATTGTATTCAAATCCTGTGCTAAGGCACTTTCTGTTGAACCAGCATAACGACCCCACAGAAAAGCATGTACAAACCAATAAAGCAACCTATCCCATTCGGCACTTCCGGAAAGCTTCCAGTTGTGATAACGAAGATACCCAATCATAGTAACAACAGCAAATACACTGCCAAGCACACGACCATGATCAAGGCCTAATCGTGAACCAATATGATCCAAACAAGACCCAATCATCTCATCTGCTTTTCTTAATGTTTTTTTGAATTCATCAGTACCAACATTACCCAGAAAAGAAAAATATGGCTGACCAGTAATATAGACTGTAACGCAACGTAGCAACCAATCAAGAGTGAAGTCGTAGCCTGCATTACGGTATTTTTGAAGCACCTTCTTCATTTCATCTCTGGCGTCCGGCCAAGCACCACAAATCTTTGCTAATGCTAAATCACCCTTACTCAGTTTCGTGCCACCACTATTAACATTGTTAAATATTTCAACTACAACATCAATATTTTTATCTTCACCAGATACCGTTTGAACATGAATATCCAGTTTCTTAATGCCATCTAGTCTGTTAAGTTTATCAATGTTATCCATCCAAAATGTTGCATTTTCCGGGTTTTCCTTTATTTTGTTTTTTAGAAATCCAGAGGCGTCCAATTGCATCAATTCCGTAACGCTAATCCAAGAAGGATCATTCTTCATTTTTGCTGCCATGTAAAACTCAAACGTTTCATCGACCACATTGAAGTACAGATTTGTAAATGAATCTGCATTTCCATCAAAAAACTTTGGGGGCTTACCGCGGATTACACCATATAGTGAAGTCATACGCTGTTGGCCATCCAAAATCAAATTTACATTACCAGAGGTTAACGGTCCATCTCCACGAGCCAAGGTTTCATCAGTTTGTGTATTCCAAACCAATAATTCTCCAATCGGATATCCCCGGTATAACGAGTTCATCAGTCTGCGTACCTGATCACGATTCCAAACATACCCACGCTGAAAAACAGGCATCGCATAACTTCCAAGATCAATTTGGCTTAGTATTGTACTGATATCCATAATGAAACCTCCGCAATGAATTTGTTCTGATGTTCATTAACACAAACAGCTACTTTTTTACTCCAATGTAGCATCAACTCACGTCTGTGAAAAACTACATGCCAAGTTTTGAACAATAATGCAAATACTTTAAAGAAAGTCCTCTGTATTTATTTGCTGCTTCTTTATTATAACCTAATTTGCCGTTTTTGAAGAATACAAATATGAATTCTCAACAAATACACCTTAGATATTATATCACATGACTATGCCAGATACAATGTTTTGTCTATCCTCATTCTATAAATTTTCATTAACAGTTGTCATCCTTTCGTGCATCTTATCAGACTTGATCCGTTTGAAGAAACGATCTGGTCTGATGACACATAGCCAAGAAAATCAGCGGCTGAAAAAAACGAGTGAATGCATGTTTGAAAAAGCTTTCTGGCTTTGCAGTAGTCAACGCAAGAAAATTTTTGCGTTGAGTTTTGCAATTGAGGGCGACCCGATTTTTTCAAAAGCACTGTAGCCCTTGTTCCCGTGCCTTCGTATATATTGCTGTAAACCATTAAGGAGGTAATGAACATGAACATCAACAACATCAACAATAAACAAATTCATGAAATCAGTGAACAGGAACTTCAATTCGTCAACGGCGGATGCCCCTTTTTCATCGTCGAACCGGAAGCCCCGGGTCCGCGTTATACCTACATCCACAATAACTGCGGTGGCAAGATCGAAAATGTGGGCAATCTGATCAAAATGTGCCGCTGCCGCAAATGCGGTGAGGAGCACTACACCTGCTTCTCATTCGATTATACTGAATTCGAAAGAAAGATTCCGGTTCCGAAATCGTAACATACGCAAAACCGGCAGCCTGCACAGCATGGTAAACGAACGGATCAAGATCTTTAAGATACCGCCCTTTGCTGCCCTGACAGCGTTTTACCTATTCCGATATATATTATCAAAAATGCAATATTCCTCAGAAAATAAACGGCGCATGGTGATTTATACTCATCATGCGCCGTATGCTGTTCAGGTCAATGATGACTTATCATCCAATCATCATATGATACGCGTTTGCGAGACACTGCGGAACAGACAGAGCCGAAAACGGCCGTAATGCTTACGCCCTGATCAGTTCCGCCGGTAAACCGGCTCTGACCGTTACCTTCGGGTCCACCGTCTGGCAGATCGCCAGATCACATTTCATGCTCATCAGCATGCCCGCGTCTGTTCTCTCCCAGCCTTCAGAGACCAAAATATCAAACATCTGACGTACCGCCAGCTCGCTGCATTCCTCCAGACTGTCACCGGACGCGATCACTGAGAACACGCCGTTCCGTAATACCGCAGGCATCCGCAGCTCCGGCTTTGCCTTGATCACATCCACGCGCACCGTCACCTCTCCTGCGGCTTCCAGTCCGTACTGGAACACTTCCCCGTCGCCCATCACAGCGTGCAGATCGCCCATCGCCAGCAGCGCGCCTTCCGCGTTCACCGGGAAATATATCTCAGCCCCGGCCCCGATCTGCGTGCAGTCCATATTCCCGCCATGGTGCCACGGCGTCACCGTATCCACCGGTTCTCCCGCGGGCGCCACTCCGATCACGCCGATCATCGGCGAAACCGGAAACACCTTGTTCCCGATCTTCACCTTTCCCTCCGAGAGGTCAAAGGTACGGAACATTTTGTCTCCCTGAATGTTTTTGAAGCAATCACAGCCAAACCCAGTGCCCATAAAGCCCCAATCGGCCAGCCGGATCTCTTCGACAGTCACCTTCAGCACATCCCCGGGGCACGCGCCTTCCACATACAGCGGCCCGGTCGCAGGGTTGGAAATGTACTTCCCTGTATAATCCCTTTTCGCGTCCCGCGACACCGCCCCGTCTGAGCAATCCATCGTTTCAAACACAACGGTTTCTCCCGCCCTGCAAGTGGCCGCGGGAATATTGTTCCGGTCCATCCATCCTATTTTGTGTTCCTTCCCGATCCGAATCATACTGATTTCTCCCCTCATTCAGCCAGCCATTTCCTTATCACCGGCACCAGCGCGTCCGCCCACGCGGCGCAGCCCGTTCCGTCCGGATGTACGCCAAAGCGGGTCATATGCGGTCTTTCCTTTTGCCCGAGGATCGGCACCACATCAAACACCGCGTCCGCCTCTTTGACCAGTTCTTCCGTAATAAACCGGTTCACACGCAGCCACAAAGTCCTCAGTTCCTCCGGATAATCAAACGGCGGCACCGTCTGGACCAGTACGCGTTTCCCCTCATTTTTCAGTTCTCTCACGATCGTTCTCAGGTTCTTTTCCAACAGTTCCGCGTCCTTCGTCTGCTCAAGATCGTTCACCCCGAAGCAAACGCATACCGCGTCGTTCTGCTTTGCCTTGAACATCCATGCGCCGCCGGTCGCCACATCCGCTGCCCGGCCATACCCGAGCCCGATATTCCAGCAGGCGATCCTTTCCCCCATCTGTTCCGCCACCCGTGCGACCCAGTGCGCATAGGAATCGATCGGCGTCCCGATCCCCTGCGTGATCGAATCACCCAAAAAGCCCAGCCGTGTTTTTACCTTCCGGTCACACCCGATCATGGAAGCAAACGGCTGTTCAATATCCCGCTCAAAGCCATTCCCGCGGTCCGTATATGCCGACAGCACGCTTTCCGGGTGACACGGCAGCATCTTTCCGGAAAATATCATTTCCACACAAAGGTATTCCCCGCTCCCGGCATTCAGCGTCACGGGATCCGCGGCAAACATTTCCCCGGGCGCCACCCGCTTTTTCGCCTGCCCGTCAAATGTCACGCGGACCCACTTTTCCGGTTCCGCGCAGGCCTCCGCGTTTTCCTTTTTACACAGGCCGACGCGCATCCCGTGGATCATCCATTCATCCGCCACAAGATTGCAGTGGCTCACGCTCCCGTCGGCAAAGGTGCTGTCTATCAGGTTGGAATAGAGCAGCGAATACCGGTGCTCTCCGCCATAGGTGAGCCGGTAGTATGTACGCCCTACTGTTTTCTTCTCCGGATCCTCCGGGCGGAAGAAATACGGATTCCCGCTTCCGGCAGCCGAGTTGGATGTAAATTCATCAAAATACCGCATCTTTATCCCGCCCTCCGGCAGATACACCAATATCTGTTTGATATTAGCCCGTATATATTTTCAGCCTTATGATCCGCCCTCCGGCGGTTTCAACAGTCAAGCCATCTGATCACATGGTAGATCAAAATCCCCGTTCCCACCCTCGCCGGCGTCAATGCGCGGTAGTATATATGCAAAGTAAGGTGTGCATGTGTGCGCTGTCGGGGCAATCACAATAATGATCGGGAGTCGAACCCGCCAATGCCTGCCCGGGCATTCACCGTACTGCGGATCATTAGCCTCATCCGCGGGAGGCTTTGCATTCGCCCGCCGGTTACCTGCTGATTATTTGAAAACGCTGATTCATTCGGCAGGTCCATCTGCGCCCGCCTCATTTGATCAGTGTCTCTTTAAAATTCGGTCAGCCAGTTGGTCTCCTGGATCCTGAGGTCGGTCTCGCGGAGCTTTTTGGAAGCGGCGTCGGCTTCCTTCTGCAGCTTCCTGACATCGACAGCGCTTACGATCTTGATTTCCGACCGGGTAGCCCGCTGAGCCGTGCGGCTCGCGGCGTCGATCGCGGCGCGGTAGGCCTGCACCTTCAATGTAAGCGTATCCCGCTCGGCGATCAGCTCAGTCAGTGTTCTGCCGTCCGCGACAGTTACCGCGTTGCGCAGATTGATCCCGGCGATCAGCTCACCCAGCCTCAAAAGCGCGCTGTTCAGTTCATTGATCAGCTCCTCCGGTTCCTCCGCGTTTTTTTCGCCCTCCTGCACCAGCGCGTTGTTGATGATCCTTCCGCGCAGTTCATCGATCTTCCTGTTCAGATCCGCTCTTTCCTGTAACGCTTCCGCCAATTTCATTTTGTCTTTCCTCCGATATCATATTGAATGTCATGCTGTATCATGCAAATTTGTTCTCAGAAGCAGGGTAAACTTTATTTCATCACAAACTCTGCTGCCGATCATACGGCGTATCAGGAGCTGTTTGAATTTCATGTTGATACTACTGTTGTCTCCGGCAAGGTCCGTATGCTTTCATGTCCCATTTTTCCGTTTCGTCTGCTTTTTCGAATCGGCGGTATCGCGATCAGCAGGCTTGCCGACAACAGGTCCGTCCCGAGCACGGGTGAAGATCCATCGCCGGTCGGCAGATTATCGCGTGCTACAATTTCTAAATCTGCGGACTTCGTCCCGATGTAGCTGCCCATGTACTGACGGCCGGCAGCAAAGCGATACACACCAACGCAGGCAGGATCATCTTTTTCGCGGATAAGGGCCCTCGCCACCCTTTATTTATATGAACGCGGGTCCATTACGCGCATAGTTGAAAACACCTTATTCATTATAGCATTTGACTGCGTATTTTTCAATGTTTTGAGCTTTCCGGAGCACATAAAGCATGAAAAGCGATAGAAGCTGCCGCTGATCGCCGACAAAGCCCCGGGCTGCTGCTTGCAATCGGGAAAAGCGGAATATATAATGTATTTGAGAACACGATTTGCTGTAAAGGCTGATTTCAACTCTCTTTCGATGCTGTTTACCGGGAGGTTTCCATGATCCAGTCTGTTCTTTCTTTAAGCCTCAGTGAACTGTCCGCCGGGCTTCAGGCGCGGGAGATATCCTGCGGGGAGCTGTGCAGGCTCTATCTTGAAAGAATCGGGAGATACGGCATGCGCGACGCGCTGAACTGCGTGATAGCGGTGAATCCGGAAGCGCTCGATGATGCGCGGGAGCTGGACCGCCGGGGGCCGGAGGGGCTTCCGCTTTACGGGCTTTGCGTATTGGTGAAGGATAATATTGATGTAAAGGGAATGGCAACGACTGCCGGAAGCGTGGCACTCAAGGATAACATTGCCGATGCGGACGCGCCGTTCGTGCGTACTCTGCGCAGGAAGGGTGCGGTGATTCTCGGCAAGACCAATATGACAGAGTTTGCCAATTTTCTTACCGAAGGTATGCCCGGAGGATTCAGCTCATTGGGCGGGCAGGTGGTGAATGCATATGACAGAAACCACACGCCCAGCGGATCCAGCAGCGGATCGGCGGTTGCCATGAGCGCCCGGCTGTGTTCATTCGCGGTCGGAACAGACACTTCCTTCTCCGTGGTGGCCTGTGCCACAGAGAATGGCGTGGTCGGCTTCAAGCCGGCCGTTGGCACAATATCCACAGAAGGCGTAATACCGATCACTTCATATCTTGATGAGATCGGATTTTTTACCTGCAATATGGCGGATATGCAGTTTATTTCAGAAAAACTTGAAATTACGTCGGATTCAGCGCCAACCGCCGTGCCTGATCTTTCTGATTTTTCCGGAACGGAAGAAACGAACAGTTCCTCCCTCCGGCGAGCCCTTGCCGTATGGATGTTCAACCGGGAGTATGTGTCTGAAGAACAGATGAGTCGCTATAAGATGCTTTTTGACCGTCTGATAGCGGATGGCTGGTCCTTCACCGCGCAGCCGGGCAGAAATACATTCAGGCTGCAGGAACTGGGTTTGAGATGTTTTTCCTCTGAACTTCGGGCGTATTTGGAAAAACACAAGGGCAGCGCAGCGGGAAAAGCAACACCTGAGGCTGTACTTGAGGCATACCGTAAAGATCCGGAAAAGCAGGCTCCTTACGGCACCGGATTTTTGGAAAGATCTCTGGAATATGAATATGACACTGAGAACGCTCAGGCAATTTCGGATATTCGGGCAGAGATGAGCCGAGAACGCGAACTGCTCACAAAAGAGCTTTCCGGCTTCGATTGCTGTGTTATGACCGGCCCAACCTGTATCATGCATTTTGCCGGGCTCACATCGCTGTCCGTCCCCTTCACAACAGCAGCGGAAAGCGGGCTTCCGCGCAGCGTGATCCTTTTCGGTACGGATATGCGAAAGCTTCTGGCCGTAGGAAGGGAAATCGAAAAACACTCAGACGCGATCCCCATGCCGAAGCTGACGGATGGATTGTTTCCGGTCATCAGCAAATAGTATCAGTTATGTTCAGCTGAGGCAATATCGCACAAATAAGGCACCGCTCTGTATACCGAGGAATTGTGCGATAATACGGTCTGCGAAGAGCGCGGAATACCTTCAGCACGACGCGTATATATTGACTTCATAGGGTGCATGTGTTATCGTTATCATGGTGTTTTGCAGGGATATGAGGTAAAGCAGAAAGACACAAATGCATTTTTCCTTCCTGCAGAAACAGAGCCCGCTGATCGAGATCTATCTCAAAGAAATGACCTGAGATGAAAAAGCAAAATTATTCATTCCTGCACAATTATACAGTCCGGAACAGATGACAGGCGTTCTGCTCGGACGCCTTGAGGTATAAAGTAAGGATGGTGAAAAACGATGAAGATCACCGTTAACAGAGACAGTGATAAACTGACCGTAGCCGTTGATGGAACGATCAATTCCCTCACATCAGCGGAATTCGGAAAAGCATTGGATTCGCTTCCGCTTGGTGAAACCAAACTCCTTCTTCTGGATTTTGCCAATGTAGAATATATCTCTTCGGCCGGGCTTCGTGTATTGCTGGCCACCTATGACCGGATGGATGATCACGGAGCCATGAAGATCATTAATGTAAGCGAGGATGTTTTTCAGATATTAGATATTACAGGATTTATCGGAACACTTGATGTTGAAAGAGCCGGCATAGCAAGGTAACGCCTGTTTACGGGCGATCCCATAAACAGCACGCTGTAAATGCGGCGATAAAGGACAGCGCCGGTTATTTGCGTCATCATGTCCGAAACCATTGAATGCATACAATAAACAGAGTGAGTGAATCAAATGTACAGACAGAATGACAGGCTTATCAAAAGGATATTGACCGGTTATGCCATATCGTTCATCATTATCGGCATTGCGGATTCGCTGACGATGATCGCGGACAGCATGATCGTTTCGAGAGGTTTGGGCGCAAACGCGCTGGCCGCTCTCGGTTTGGCTAATCCCTCCTATAAAATCGTATCTCTGTTTTCCGGTGTACTGGCTACGGGTCTGCAGGTGCTGTGCGCGCAGGCCATGGGCTCCGGAGACAGGGACAAAGTAAACAGACTGTTTTCTGCGGGGGCAGCCGTGATGGCCGCTGCCCTATTGATCCTCACTTTCTGCGGTTTTGTTTTTACGGATGAATTATGCGTTCTGTTCGGCGCGGGCAGAGAATCGGAGGTTTACAGTCACCTGTACGACTATCTGCGTGGCTGGTTCAGCGGCATTCCCGGCTACATTATCTTTTTTGTCCTGTCTCCCCTGGTCACGCTGGACGGAAACACGACAAATGTAACTGTGGCGACATTTGCTCAGAGCGCCGTAAATATCGTTGGCGACGTATTGTCAATGTTTGTGTTTGACGCGGGTACCTATGGCGTGGGTCTGGCTACAGGCATATCCTACAATATTGCCGCGGTGATACTGATGCTGAATTTCTGCCGCAAAAAATCTGTTTTTCGGGTTTTCAGCGCGCCGCCGGATTTCCGCACGCTTCCGAAAATGATGAATGTCGGGCTTCCGAAGCTCACGGAATATTGCGCAAAGATCCTTGCCCCGCTGCTTATCAACCGTACGATCCTGGCCGTCGGCGGCGCGGCCGCTATGTCTTCCATTTCCATTAAAGCAAGCATTATCGGCTTCTGCACGATCATCGGCAACGGCATCTCCGACAGTGTCAATCTGATGACACAGATACTGTACAGTGAAAAAGACGCGGAATCGCTTCGAAAAACAGTAAAAACCAGTTTGCAGCTGATGCTTGCGATCGTTTCCCTGTTTTCTCTGCTGTTGTTTATATTTGCCGGTTATGTTGTGCAGCTGTATCTTCCTGCCGGAACAGAGGAATGGAAGCTGGCCGTTCAGGCAGTGCGCTGTCTGGCAGTTTCTCTGGTGATGAACGGCTGCAACACGATCATCATCAAGTATCTGAAAGGCGCACGGAAAATGCTGCCGGTGCACCTGATGACCTTTGCCCATCGGGTGATCGCGCTTACGGTGTTCACCGCGCTTCTGGGCGGACTTTTCGGAACACAGGGGTTATTTATCGCCATCCCGGTCAGCGAAGGCGCAGTGCTGCTTGGATATATCGTGATTGCGCTCCTGTCAAACCGCGGCCGAGGCTTCTGGGATTCTGTCATGATGATCCCGAACGGATTCGGCTATAACAGCAGCAACAGCTGCTCGTTCAGTATCCGCACGGTAGAAGAGGCTGTAACGGTATCTGAGCAGATCGGCGATTTCCTTTTGGAGCATCAGATCGACAAAAAAACAAGCATATTTTCCAAGCTCTGCATCGAAGAGCTTGCCACAAATGTGATCGAGCACGGTTTCACCAAGGATAAAAAGAAGCATTATTGCGATATCAGGGTCATGATCGAGCCGGATGAGGTGATCCTGCGCGTCAGAGATAACTGCCCCTATTTCAATATCCGCGAACGCTATGACAGCCTTACAAAGAAGGACAAAAGATACGGTATGGGAATCCGCATGGTGTTTAACGCCGCGAAGGATGTGAACTATATCAGTATCCTGAAAACGAACACGCTCATCATAAGGATGTAACAAAACGGACAGGCAGTCGTGCCGCGGCATGATGTGATTATCAAACATCAGCTTGCCTTATGATCATTCAGGGGCGAAAAGGACGATGGCGATGAAGAAATCTTTCCTGCCGAAAAAGATCTACGCACTGCGCAATACCATACACGATCACAGGATGACTGAGCAGGTTTTTCACGACAATGAAGTCAAAGCAAATCTGCTGATCGCCAGAACACTGATCATTGCCGCCGGTGTATTGGGGTTCTGCTGGCTGCTGAATGCCGCAGGCGTATTGGAGATCAGAAGCCAATATGTATTGCCTACATTTCTTGTGGGCTTTATTGCGCTTGTGATCCCTGCCGCGATCTGTCTGCGGTATCACGGAGATAAGCCCTGGATAAAATATATTTTGCTGATCACCACAACGGTGGTGCTGGCATATCTTGACGCTATCCTTATCTTCAATGTAACGCTGCTGATCATGCTTCCGGTCATTTTCAGCTGCCGTTATTACTCATCTTCCATCACTGTCAAAACCGCTCTTTTGACAACGGTATTATTTGCCATATCCGCCTGGCTCGGCGCTATAATGAATTACGGCAATCCGGATCTGAATTTTGCCAATGAGGATATGTCTGTCTATATCCGGGAAGTCATGCTTCTGTCTTTCATGCCAAGATGGCTGATATTTTCCGTTGTTGCGGTTTTCTGCCACGAGATCGCCCGATACGGCCGAAAAATGGTAATCAGGCAGAATGAAATCACCGAGCAGACCGCACGCATGGAAACAGAGCTTTCAATGGCAGCCGGCATACAGGCCCGGGCGCTCCCCACTGTATCAGAACTGCCCGGGAATCCTTACCGGAATTTTGATCTCGCGGCGAAAATGATTCCCGCAAAAGCTGTCGGCGGCGATTTTTATGATTTCTTCTATCCGGATCCCGAACATCTGATCATGATCATTGCCGATGTCGCGGATAAGGGTATAGCCGCTTCTCTGTTCATGATGATGTCGAAAACCATGCTTGACAGTACGATCATGTTAACACTGTCTCCGTCGGAAATATTCGAAACCGTAAACCGGCAATTGAACGCCAACAGTCTGAAAGGTATGTTTGTTACGGTTTGGCTCGGTATTCTGAACCTGAAAACCGGCGATATGGCCGCGGCCAATGCAGGGCATGAATACCCGGCGCTGCTGCGTCAGAGCGGTGATTTTGAATTGCTCCATGACAAGCATGATTTTGTTCTGGGCGGCATAAAGCATACGAAATACAGGGAGTATCAGATCCATATGGATCCGGGAGACGCGCTGTTTGTTTACACGGACGGCGTACCGGAGGCCCGGGACTGTAACGATCAAATGTTCGGCACAGACCGTATGCTTGAATCGCTGAACCGTCACAAGGAAAAAAGCATGAGTGAACTAATCGAAGAAGTGAGTGCTGATATTGATATTTTCACCACCGGAGCGCCTCAGGCTGACGATACTACCATGCTGGCATTCCGGTTCGGAGAGGAAAAGACGGCGGTAACTCAGGAAAACTCCTGATCCATCATACAGCGTACTGTCGTATACTCTCCCCTGTGCTTCGATTCGATCCGCGAACGCAGATTTGATCAGAGGCTCAATTCGAAACACTGAAATCGACAATAAACCAAGATAATAAGTTCATCGACCGGTCTGATTGCGCAGCATTTATCCGGTCAGATATTATTGTTCACGAAACATATTGCGGGTGCATGGAGGAAAAGCCAGTATGGAAGACTGTGTATTTTGTAAAATCGGCTCCGGTGAGATACATGGGCTCAGGATCTGTGAAGATGACGAGGCTCTCGCGTTCATGGATCTCGCGAAGGATTTTGACGGGCATATCCTTGTTATACCCAAGAAGCACTATCGATATGTAACGGACTGCCCTGAGGATGTGGCCTGCAGGGTTTGGTCTATGGTGCGGAAGGTGAATAAACATCTGATCGAGAACTGCGGTTGGGACGGGACCGATATCATGTCGGCCAACAGTCCCGTAAGTCAGTCACTCCCCCATTTTCATGTACATATCATCCCGAGAAAAACCGGAGACGGGCTGGGGAACCCCGGAGAATGGCCTGTTCCGGCAGGGGCAAAAGAAGATGTGCGCGTTATGTATGAGAAGCTGAAAATGATCTGACATATTCGGCAATGAGAAGAACGGAATTCGTTTTGCCCCGTTCAATATACCGGGTTGACAGATCCCGTTCAGAAAAGCTGACGCACCGTAATGAAGGACCGGCAGCAGAGGCGGGATCTGATTTTCGTAATGAAAGAGTATGCATTTATGAGCATCGTTTTTGAGCAGGCAAGTTCAGCGGATATTGATGAATTGATCAGAATGAGGATCGCATATATGGCGGACGATCACGGTACCGTGAGCGACAGCGAGCGTGAAGCAATGAAGCGGCAATTACCGGACTACTTTGCCCGTAAACTCGGAACGGAACTGATCGCTTTTACCGCAAAGGATCAGAGCAGGATCGTTTCAACGGCTTTTCTTCACATCATTGAAATGCCGGCCAATTCCGTATTGCCAAACGGTCTGTACGGGGTAGTATTGAATGTGTATACTGAGCCGGACTACCGCGGACGGGGGCTGTGTACCGGGCTGTTGAAAGAGCTGATCGCTTATGGAAAAGAGAGAGGTTTAGGCAGGATCGATCTGCAGGCAACGCCGGAGGGCGCGCCGATCTACAGAAAAGCCGGGTTTATTGAGAAAGACAAACAGTATACAGATATGCGATATACATTCAAAGCATGATGCCGGGGGAGAAAAGTATCGCGCAGTACGACAGTACGAAAGGGAACGCAGCATAAATAACAGCCAATGAAAAACCGCCTTCCTCGCACAAAACGAAGAAGGCGGTCCTTTTTCAGTTCGGATTATTCCTGAGCAGGAGCTCCCACGGGGCAGGTATCAGCACAGATACCGCACTCGATGCACTTTTCGGGATCGATCTCGAACTTGCCGTCGCCCTCGGCGATAGCCTGCTGGGGGCATTCCGCTTCGCAAGCGCCGCAGCTGATGCAGGCGTCAGAAATTTTGTATGCCATTGTTAGCACCTCCATATAATATTCGCTTTTCAGCGACACGTATATCATACCATCTGCCCGCGCAAAATGCAAGAATAATATTTCAATATTCCGGCGCGCAGGATACCGGCGTATTTACGGGCGGTTCCTTCAGCCGTATGCTCCGTCCTTCCGGATAAGTCACCATTCTCCGTTTGAAAACCGGCCGGCACGATCTTCAGTCTTCCTCCGTATAGCGGGCGCGTTCTCCCCCGATATAGGGAAGGCGGGAATAGGCAAGCACAAGATGCGCCTCACCGATTTTATCCACGCTCGCGCGGAAGGGCACCGCCACCGGTCTTAAATGCATGCCGATAAGCGTATCTCCGATATCCAGCCCGGCATCGGCCTGTACACGCATCACCAGGCACGGCTTTTTCATCAGTTTCCATGCGGCTGAGGGCACACTGCCGCCGGCCTTCGGACGCGGCACCGCGCACACACGGGTATATCCGGCACGCAGTGCTTCGCTTTCCTCCATCACGAGGCTGCGGTTCAGATGCTCACAGCACTGGAATACCGGCACGATCCCCCTCGCGCCGCACCATTCGATCACGCAGCCCGCGATCACCGGGCCCAATTCGGGCACGCTGTTTTTGCCGATCCTTCCGCCCGATACCTCACTGGTGGAGCAGCCGATCACAATGCTGCTGCCCTCGCAAAGCTTACCGGCACTGCTGATCTCCTCCAGCGCCGTGATCAGTTCTTTTCTGATGCTTTCTTCATTCATGTTCATACCCCCCGCGGACATGCCATGTTCGGCAGTCCATATTTATTCAGAAAACATATACATGCCGATCGACGCCGCCACCGAAAGGTTCAGGCTGTCGATCTCGCTGCTCTGCCTGATGCGTACAGGAGTGCCCCATTTGGAAAAATCATCCGGAAGACCGCTGCCCTCATTTCCGAAAACGAGAGAGAACATCTCTTCCTGCCTGCTCTTTACCGCTGTATCCATCGAAACCGACCCCGTAAGCATAAACGGGTAAGCATACTGATCCGGAAATTCCTCCCTGTAATCCTTTATGCAGGAATACTCCCTCAGCCGCAGGCTGAAAATCGCTCCCATGCTTGCACGTACCGTTCGGGGATCATACGGATCCGTTGCCGGGCGGATGACGGCGATATCCCTGTAGCCGAAACCCAAAGCGCTGCGCAGTATGGTGCCCAGATTGCCGGCGTCCGATATATGATGCAGCACAACATGCCTGCCTGCCTCAAGCCTGCAGGGCGTTTTGGCAAACACCGCAGCGGCAAAGCAATTTTCCTTTCCCGATATACGCGCCAGCGCCTTATCCGCCGTTTCCATGCGGATCCCCTTTTCTCTGCAGAGAGAGATCAGCTTATCGATTCCTTCCCCGCCGGCCCCGGAAGAGAGCAGCACCCTTCTCACCCATTCCGGTCTTTTATTCACGGCCTCCATACACGGAAAGAGCCCGGGCGCGTAGGAATAATCCAATGCCCTGCTGTAGCTTTCAAGTGACGGCATTTCAATTTTCTCCTTTTCCGGATGTTTTCAGCAGCTCCTCCAGCAATTCCGCTGCGATCCTTTTTCCGTTTTCACCGATCGTAGCGGCAGGCCCCGTGCAGGAAGGGCATCCGTTCGGGCAGGAGCAGTCCCTTACCGCGTGGAGCGCCTGCGTAAGCAGCACCCTGCGCATCCTCCACGCTTTTTCGGAAAGGCCTACCCCGCCGGGACAATTATCATAAAGGATCAGCGTGGGCAAACCGGTAAACGGGCACTTGACCTGATAATGTACCGCGATATCGCTTCCCGCGCACATCAGGTACAGCGGCGCGATAATACGCAGCAGGTTTGCTATACCCAGCATTCCGCCCTGCAGATCATCCTTGGAATAGTGCTGCGCTGTATCCTCCGGCAGCACCCACCACATGGCGGTGGTATGCATATCCGTTTCAGGAAGACGCACCGGTCCGAAGCCCAGATTTTCTCCTGTATCAAACCGCATTTTCTTAAAGATCTTCACCAGTGCCGTTACCTTTACCTCGCCGAAGGCGGCATCGGCGCATTCCTCCGTGATGTCCAGAAGAGAAAGGCTCACATTCAGGTCCGCATCGGTATAGTAATCCACATTTACCTGACGGATAAACGCCTTGCACGCGTCATAATCCAGTGTTTCCACCTGATAGGTCTGCCCCTCGTGCATATAGATCGCGTTTTCATGCAGCAGCATAGGCACAGTGAAGCGGTCCATTTCGCCGATCACCCTCGGCTTTCCGGGAAGCGTGATATCCATGATCAGGAAGTTTTCCGTCATGGTAGTCCTGAGGCTCATTTCGGAAGCGGGAAAATCCTCCGTGCTCCAGTGATAGGTATCCCCGCTCAGATGCAGGATATCCGTTTCCTCCAGATAGGACAGTATTTCATCCGTCCCGGGCGCGTTGCCGAAGCGTTCCCCTTCACGGAACGGCAGCTCATACGCCGAGCATTTGAAATGGTTCATCAGGATATACAGGTTATCGGGATTCACAAGCGCGTTTTCCGGGCTGGAGGAGAAGAAATAATCCGGATGTGTAACGATATACTGGTCCAGCGGGGCGGATGAAGCCACAAACACGGTAAGCGATACGCCGTGCTTGCGCCCGGCTCTGCCGCTTTGCTGAAGCGCGCTGGCGATGCTTCCGGGGTATCCGCACAGTACGCACGCTTCAAGAGAACCGATATCGATCCCCAGCTCCAGCGCGTTTGTGGAAACGACGCAGTCGATCAGACCGGCACGCAGCTTTCTCTCGATCTCATGCCGCTGCCCGGGCAGATAGCCTCCTCTGTAGCCGTGCACGCTGTCAGCGTTGCCGAGCGCGTCCTCCCTGAGCTCCTTCAATTGTCTTGTAAGTACCTCTACCTGCAAACGGGATCTCGCGAAAACGATGCTCTGTATCTTGTTTTTCACCAGCACGGACGCAAGCTTTCTTGTTTCGCCCATTACGCTTTTCCGGATACCGAGCTGCGCATTTACAACAGGAGGATTGTAGAATATGATATGTTTTTCACCGGTAGGGGCGCCGTTATTATCGATCAGCTTTATTTCCCGCCCTGTCAGCATTTCAGCCAGCTCCGCGGGGTTATCGATCGTGGCGCTGCAGAGTATGAACCTCGGGCTGCTTCCGTAAAATTCGCACAGGCGTATCAGCCTTCTCAGCACATTGGCCAGGTTGCTGCCGAACACACCGCGATAGGTGTGGATCTCGTCGATCACGATATATTTCAGGTTTTCAAACAGCTTTACCCATTTCGTATGATGCGGAAGGATGCCGGAATGCAGCATATCAGGGTTGGTGATCACCACATGACCGGCCTGCCTTACCGCCTTTCGGGCTTCGCCGGGGGTATCTCCGTCATAGGTATAGGTCTTGATATCCACACCCATCAGGTCGATCAGGCTGTACAGTTCACTCAATTGGTCTGCCGCGAGCGCTTTTGTGGGGAAAAGATACAGCGCCCTTGAATCCGGATCCTTCAGGATCGCGCTCAGCACAGGCAGGTTATAGCAAAGCGTTTTTCCGCTGGCGGTAGGAGTGACCACCACATAGTCTTCCCCCTTTGTAGCCGCTTCCATACAGGATGCCTGATGGGAATAGAGCTTCGTGATCCCCTTCTTCGCGAGCGCATCCGTTATTCTGGCATCGCAATCTGCCGGAAAAGGAGAAAAAACTGCTTCCCGCCGGGGAACTGTTTTCCAGCAGGTCACATTTTCCATAAACGATTCATCATTCTTCAGTCTGTCCAGAAGCTGCGAAAGGTTCATGCGTTCCTTCTCTCCCTTTATCCGTCATTCCGCCGTCATATAAGGTACATTACTTATAGCCCGCCCTCCGGAAGATGCACCGATGGGCTGTTTGAAGATCGGCCGAACACGATCTTCAAACCTATTATAAACGCTTTTCCGGTTTATTTCAATATGCGAACACACTTTCGCCTGCGTTTTTGTATCTGCTCCCGTTCATCAAGAAAGCGCCGCTTTGCCGCGGACGGCATTTTCTCCCGCAACAGCAAAACGCTTCCTGCCCGGCATCATTCCGGAAAGGGAAGCGTTTTTGCTGCTGCTGTTTACGCCGCTTTTACAGCGCCGCGGCAATACGGGCAGCGAGGCGCACATTGTTAAACACCAGCTGTATATTGCTCTTCAGGCTTTCGCCTCCGGTCAGCTCGCACACCTTGGCAAGCAGGAAGGGCGTGGTCGCCTTCCCCTTGATACCCAGCTCATTCGCCTGGCGCAGTGCTTCATCGATCGCGTTATTCACATCGTCAAAGGGCATCGCGTATTCCTCGGGGATCGGATTGCAAACAAGCATACCGCCGGGATATTCCATAGCGCGTTGCGCACGGATGATCGCCGCGATCTCCTCCGGCGAATCCACCCTTTCATCCACCTTGAAGCCGCTTTTGCGTGTATAGAAAGCAGGAAGCTCCTCTGTGCCGTAGCCATATACAGGCACGCCCTTCGTTTCCAGATATTCCAGTGTCAAGCCCAGGTCCAGTATGCTTTTCGCTCCGGCGCATACCACCGCGACCGGTGTTTTGCCCAGTTCATCAAGGTCCGCCGAGATATCCATCGTAGTTTCGGCTCCGCGATGCACACCGCCGATACCGCCCGTTGCAAACACACGGATACCGGCCATGGCCGCGATGATCATCGTGGCGGCAACGGTAGTCGCCCCGTCCATCCCCTTTGAGCAAAGATAAGGCAGGTCTCTCCTGCTGGCCTTTGTGACCTTCGTGCCTTCGCGGCCCAGATAATCGATCTGTTCCTCGGTAAGTCCCACACAGAGCTTCCCGCCGATCACGGCGATGGTAGCAGGCTCCGCCCCGTTTTCACGCGCGATGCGTTCACAGGCCAGCGCGGTTTCCACATTCTGCGGATAAGGCATGCCGTGACTGATAATGGTGCTTTCAAGAGCGATCACCGGTCTTCCTTCCTGAAGCGCCTTCTGAACCTTTTCGGATATTTGAAGATATTCCCGCATACTCTGTTCTCCTTTTGTTTTCAGTATTTTCCTTCAAGCAGCCGCGCGGAAAACCGCATCCCGCTGCGCGCGCATTCCTGAGTGCCCTGAGAGCGCGTCATTGCTTCCGCGATCCCGGCGCACATCGCGTCTCCGGCGCCTGTCTGGATACCCGTATAGACCTTTTCAGGTGTGATATATCCCCGGGATTTATCACATGCATAGTATACACCTTTTTTCCCGAGAGAGATATACACATTTTTCACGCCTTTTTGAAGAAGCCTTTCCGCCGCTTCTTTTTCATTCTCCGCCCCGGTCATGCTTTCAGCCTCGACAAGGTTCGGCTTGATCGCGGTCACGCGGTCAAGAATACCCATACAGCGTTTGGCTTTTTCACAGCTCACGGGATCCAGCAGAATGGGCACCTCTGTATACCGCGCAGCCGCGAGAAGCGCCTCCTCGGAAAGGTTCGCGTCCAGTATGCACACCCCGCAGCGATTGATATAAGGCGTTTTTTCTTTAACGGCCTCTCCGGTAAGGTATTTCATGGCGCTCATATCATTCACCGCGGTCAGCATATCCCCGGTCTCATCATGTATGGCCATATACACAGGGCTTTTTTCCTGTACATGAAGCGAAAACGAAAGCCCGATCCCCAGCTCCGCGCAGCTCTGTTCAAGCAGAACGGCAGTAGGATCATTGCCGATCACGGTAAACAGCTCGGTGCTGATCCCGGCACGCGCCAGCTTCTCCGCGATGTTCCTTCCGACCCCTCCGGGACGGAACACAATCGTGCCGATATTGCTGTCACGCATCCGGAATGAGTTCTCTCCTCTCCCCAGCACATCCATATTCATACCGCCGATCACACAGACGGTATGCCTGCCGGCTTCACAAAAAGACATAGGCGCCTCCTTTCACGGTGCATTCCTCTTTTCTATATATTGATTATACCACTGAGTGCTGACCCGTGCAATGCCTGTTATACACCGTGATCGTGTTTATTCATTTATTCTGTATAAAATTTGCATAATCTGTTGTTTATGCGCTTTACTTATGGTAATATATGCATGTAACCGTTATGCCAAAATGAAAAGTCAGTGAGAGGGAATGAAATGAAAAACGCCCGACAGTCTAAAATACTGAGCCTGATAGCCGAGAATGAGATCGAAACACAGGAAGATCTGGCCGCCCGGCTTCGGCAGGAAGGCTTCAATGTTACACAGGCGACTGTATCCCGTGATATCAAGGAGCTGCGCCTGATCAAAACGCTTTCCCATACGGGCATATACCGCTATACGGTATCCAACAGGCAGGAACACAGCATGAACGAGCGGATCGTCAGAATGTTTGTGGACTGCGTTATTTCCATCACCTACGCGAACAACATCATCGTGATCCGTACCATCCCCGGCAGCGCCAATGTAGCCGCAGAAGCGATCGACAGCATGATGTGGGATGAGATCCTGGGCACCATGGCAGGCGATAATACCATACTTGCCATTATTCGCACCAACGAGGAAACACCCGCGGTGGTAAACCGTTTCAGAGAACTGCTCGGCTGATATTCACCAATACCGGGCCTTCAACCATTCAAAGGAGCATAGAGGGGTATGCTGATTTCTCTTTCCGTCAGCAATATCGCGTTGATCAGCCGTCTGGATGTTTCATTTTCAGACGGTCTTCACGCGCTTACCGGTGAGACCGGTGCCGGAAAATCCATTCTGATCGATTCCATCAGCCTGCTTCTGGGCGGAAAAAGCAGCAGGGAGCTGATCCGGAACGGCGAAAAACGAGCCTTTGTTGAAGGCGTTTTTGACCTTTCGGATTGCCCCGATGCCGTCGCGTTCCTGAAAAGCAGCGACTGCGAGCCTGAAGGAAACGAGATCACGCTCAGCCGTGAGATCACCGAGTCCGGCCGCAGTGTATGCCGTGTGGAGGGGCTCACCTGGCAGTTGAACACCTATCAGCAGCTCACATCTCTCTTGATGGATCTGCACGGGCAGCACGCGCAGCAGAGCCTGATGGATGAAAAAAAGCATCTGTCATTTCTGGACCGTTTCGGCGGAAAGCAGCACGCGATCCTGCTTGAAAACACCGCCGATGCCTACCGCGCGTGGCATACATCGGATAATGAGCTGAAAAAAGCGCGCCGTCAGGCGCTTGAAAAAGCGGAGCGTATCGAATTCCTCACCTATCAGAAAAAGGAACTCGAAGCCGCCCATCTCACGCGCGGAGAAGAAGACGAATTACAGAAGCAGCGCGACATGTTCCGCAATGCGGACAAGATCGGTTCCCGGCTTGAAAACGCGTATGAAGCCGTTTACGGAGGAGCCCCGTCCGCTGTGGAGCTGGTAAGAAACGCGGCGCGGCTGCTGAGCGAGATCTCCGGTCTGGACGAGCGTTTTTCCGCGCTAGCGGACCGGCTTGAGATCGCGGGATACGAGCTTGAGGATATCGGGCTTACGCTGCGCGATCTTTATGAGGAAATGCCTTCCGACCCCCGGCTTCTTGATCAGGTGGAGGAACGGCTGGATACCATCCGCCGCCTTTCCCGCAAATACGGAGCCACAACAGATGATATGCTGAACAAGCTTGAAGAGATCCGCGATGCTCTCCGTTCCTTTACAGATCTGGACGGAAGGATCATCGACCTTGAAACAGCTGAAAAGAAGGCACGCGCCGCCTACGATACCGCGTCCGCCCGGCTGACAGACGCCCGGCAGAAGTTGGCCCGTCAGTTTGAAAAGGCGGTGGAGGGGCACCTCAGTGATCTGAGCATGTCGGGTACGACCTTCCGTGTATCGTTTACCCCCTGCCCCGCCTGTGAAACAGGCAGTGAGACGGCGTGCTTCCTGATCGCTCCCAACCGCGGAGAAGCGCTGCAGTCGCTTGCCAAAACCGCCAGCGGCGGTGAATTGAGCCGCCTGATGCTTGCCATCAAGAGCGTGGAAAATGAAACTGCCGGTATTCCAAGCATGATCTTTGACGAGATCGATACCGGCATATCCGGCAGGACCGCGCAAAAGGTATCGGAAAAAATGGCTGCTCTCGCCCGTACGCGGCAGGTACTGTGCGTAACACACCTCCAGCAGATCGCCTCCGCGGCTAAACACCATTATCTGGTTGAAAAGAGCTATGACGGTGAGCGCACCGTTACGGCGATCAGTGAGTTGGACCGCACCGGTCGTGTATCGGAGATCGCCCGTATGCTGGGAGGAGACCCCTCCAGCGCACAAACCCATGCCGACCAGATGCTGAAGGAATACGGCTTTTGAGGTTTATATATGGCTTACTGAAAAGGATCCTGCCTCGTATCAGGCAGGATCCTTTATGATTTGTCTTTATCAGGGTGTTTATATCAATAATCCGGATAGGTCTTTTTGCCGCCGAAGCTCCAGTCCACCGAAGGCAGCGTGTCCAGTACAGCGGGATATACTCCCTCTCTGATCAGCATAAAGCCCATATCACAGCCAAGATCTCTGGCCGCGCTGGGAACAGTGATCTCCGTTTCGGCCGTTCCCTTTACATATTCAGGCAGGATGCTGTTGATGAGCGGAAAATCATCTCTGTGACGGGTAGACTGCACTTCGTCCGGCATATCAGCGCGCACCGTGTATTTTCCGGGATAAAGGCCGGTCAGTTCCCAGAAGCCGTATTCATCCGAAACGGTTTCGGCAACGGGTTCACCGTACCGGAAAAGCGTGATCCGGATCCCGGGCAACTGTCTTTCGCCTATGTCGATCAAGCCGTTCGCGTTCTCATCCAGCCAGCAGAAATCGCCGATCTTTCCGGGAGCGCCGATGGCAATATCGGCACCGTTCATATTTTCACCCATCGCGAGGCTGAACGGCACTTTCACGCCGCCTTTCAGGATCAGGCTGGAATAGCCACCCTTTTCGTCTGCTTTGTCGGCAAAATCAAATCCCTCCGGCAAAGCGCAGTTCAGCTCATAGGTTCCGGGCAGGAGACCGGTGAAGGCATAATCTCCGTTTGTATCGGTCTCCGCGGTGCCAGCCACGGTGCCGTCCTCACGCAAAATGGTAACCGTCAGCCCGGATACAGGCTCTGTGCTGCCGCCCATGTCTCTTACGGCGCCGTACACGGAGGCATAGCACACGATGCCGACATTCAGCCTGATATCCGTATCCCCGTCCTTGATCTCGACCGGTATGATATCGCTTTCCGCCGTGGTGACCGCCGCGTCTCCGTCAAGGCCCACCTTTACGCTGTAGTTGCTTCCCGGGATCACATTTTCAAACACAAAGACGCCGTTCTCATCGGATACAGCTGTTTTTACCACTCTGTTGTTCCACACAAGGGTGATCTGCGTTCCCGCTTCAGGCGTGTTCAGCGGGTCTGCGCTGTTTCCGTTTATCGCGTTATCCATGAATACATATCCGTTTACGGTTCCCGTAAGCGCGGCTTCCACGGCAAAACCGGCAACTTCCTCGCCGGGTACAAAGGTTTTTTCAAAGGAGGCTTCCGTCGCGTTCTGTCTGCCGATGGCGCTGTCCGTTCCGTCACCGAATACATATTTTTCGTCAAGGATCACCGAAACCGTATAGGTATCCGGTCTGAACCCGGATACGGTGAATGTGCCGTCCTCTTCTGTTTCGGCATAATACAGGCTGTCCATCCTCACGCCGTACAGGCGGATCTGAGCCGCGACGGCTTCGCCGCTGTGCATGACCGTGCCGGAAAAAGAACAGCAGGCAACAGCGGCAACAGGATCAAGACCGATCTCTTCCGCGCCGGTCACAGTCACCTCGTCCGAAAGCCGGTCGCGTTCATCGGATTCGGGCGAAATGTAACGGCAGTTATCCGGCAGCGTATACAGTACGCGGTAGGTGCCGGGACGCACCCCGTTCAGCCTGAAGGCCCCGTCCTTATCCGTATAGTCATAGCTGTACGAGCTGACCGCGTTCCCCTCGGTATCGGTAAGCGTCACCTTCACGCCTTCAAGCCCGCCAAGATCCTCTTCACTGAAGCCGTCATCCATTTTTACGGTCCCGCAGATCACTCCCGCCTTATACAGGGCAAGCGTGACGCCTTCCCGGCGTTCGCCGGTTTTAAGGATGATCGTTTCCGTATCCGCTGTTTCAAAGGTCTGCTCACAAAGCGCGTTGTCCGCTCCGGGATCTGCCGCGATGTACGGGCTTGCCAGCGCCACGCGCACCTTATACGCGGCCGGAACGAGCGGGCCGAGCACATACTGTCCGTCCGCGCCGGTCAGTGTTTCCGCGCATACATTGCCGGCGGTATCCACTGCCTGAACGGCTGCCTCGGGAAGAACGGATTCCTCAGCACTCCTTACGCCGTTATTGTCTTTCTCGGTATACACCGTGCCCGAAAGGAACACGCCTCCGGTCACGATCACGCTGCAGTTGCTGTCACCCTTTACATCCAGCATAACGGGAGCATCGCTTTCAAGAACCTCTGCTTTGTCCCCGTTGATCAGGCATGCGACATCCTCCGCGGCATATCCGATCCACGCGTACACCGTGCCTTCCCGGAGCGCCCGGAAACGGGCTTTTCCGTTTTCCGCTTCCGTATACCCTATCACGCTTCCGTCCGCACCGTACAGCGTGACAGGCACGGAAAGTGCTGTTCTTTCGCCGTTCTCCGTGATCGTTCCGTTTGCATCCTTTTCAAACGCGCTTTCGTATACACACACGGTAAGCGTGTTTTCCTTTACCAGTACGATCGTATCCAGTTCTGTCTTTTTTCCCTGTACGCAGCGGATCAGCACGCTGTCCTTAGCAGTATCGGACGCGGTCATCAGTGAACCGGTCCCGGCAAACATCATCCCCTCCGGGGCAAGCATGCTCAGCTCGGCGCTTTCACTGCTGATGTGATCAAAGGAATAAAAGCCGTTCTCATCCGTGACTGCCGTACTGAAGGCTTCCTGATCCCCGCAGGTCAGGCGAAGCCCTGCGCCGCTCACACCGTTTCCGGCCTCATTTCTTACATAGCCGTGTATCTCAGCGGCGGGAATAAGGCCCAGTGCCATCCCCACGCTTCCCGTTCTTTCCACCTCCAGCTCCACGCTGTCCGCAAAGCCGTTTACGCAGGTTCCGAAACGGTTGTTGAACTGGGTATTGCGCGTGCCCAGCGGTCCTGTGGTGAATGTCTCCGGAATTTCCGCTCTCAGGAAATAGGTGCCGGGCGTTACATTGCGAAATGCCGCGTAGTCATTTTTGTTGTTTGTCGTTTCCAGCACGGCGATCTCATATTCCGCAGCGTCTTCTTTGTAGATCAGGGTGATCTTCACTTTATCGATCAGCGGCTCGCTGCCTCCGCGGCCGCCGTTCTTATTTTCATCCGCAAAAGCCGTAACACCGATAAACCCCTTGTTTTTCACAAGGCCGATGTTCATCTCCGTCTTTTTGTCCGCCGTGTTCCAACGTGTATAGCTGACCGTTCCGGAAGCAGGCAGTGCCGCGTTATCTTTTCCGGGCACGGAAAAACCGGCATTTGCAGCTTCGATCATCAGCCGGTATTCACTGCCGGTGCTTACCGTGAATGAATATCTGCCGTCCTTTTCCGTAACATAAGTCTCACCGTCTGTTATGCTTTCCCCTTCGCGGTACTGAATCGTGATCCTGACGCCCGCCCGCGTCTCTTCTCTGCCGCCCATCACGCCGTCCGCATCGCCGTCATACCACGCTGTTCCGGATACTTTTACGCTTCCTTCGGCCAAAACAGCCGCGTATACAGAAAAACTCAGTACGGCAAGAAAAACAGCCGTACCGAGAGCGATCCTTTTTTTCATATATTTATACCTCCGCATACTCCTGTGTTTATTCCGTTCAGGCCGTCTTTCCGTTTCCCGATAATTGCTTCCGCGCAGAATTCAGATATCTGATGCCGGCATAATAGGTAAGCGCGACTCCGCCCCAGATCAGGATATAATGCACGGGAATCCTGATCTCAACAAAATAATTATGGAAAAACGAAGCGATGATCGCGATCACGATCAGGAACTGAGCCGCTTTTCCGTACCATTTCGCGTAAACGACAACGCCCTTCTGCAGCATATACATGCCGCCGGTGAGCATGCCGATCTCTTTTATGAGGATCAGCAGCAGAGCAAGCGTAAACCATACATTTCTGATGTAGAAGGCGGTACAGATCATGATACTGATCACCATCAGCTTATCGGCAAGCGGATCAAAAAGCTTTCCGAAGGATGTGATCTGGTTGAAGTGCCTGGCGATATAGCCGTCCAGCGTATCGGTCAGGCTGGCAAGAATAAAAATACACAAAGCCGGAATATGAAAATTATAAGGCTTTCCGGGAAACCATATCCGTTCGATCACGGCAGGGTGCCAGGTGAAGCACAGAATAAATACCGGAATAAGCGCCATGCGGAACATGGTCAGGGTGTTGGGTACATTCAGTATTTTTTCTTTTTTCTTTTCAGCGTTCTGAGCAGCCATGCGATTACCTCCATAAAGATACACAGTAATTATAGCAGTTACTCACAAAAATATCAATCTCAAACGAGCATAATTTCAGCCGATTGTCAATAAAGTTACATTCCCGCCGGTGTTGCCGAAAGCCTCATTTTTCCGGTTTCATGCCTGATCGGGCAATTTGCGGTTTTTGCATTGTTTTGGGCGAAAATCGCATAAAAATACCCTATTTTTATCATAAAATTCGATGTTTTTCATAATATCCTTTATTGACAGAAAACATGACTGCTGATATAATAAGGCAAAATTATTAAATTGGGAGGGTTTGTTATGTTTCTGTCATGCCTTTGTGTACTGGCGGTAGTGCTTCTCGCGATTGCCTACGTCGTGTACAACTACCTGCGCGTCCGGAAGCTGGATGAAGGTACTGCCGAAATGTCCGAGATGGCCGGCATCATCCGCAGCGGCGCAAACGCTTTTATGAAAACGGAATACCGCACCATCATCATCGTGGTCGTCGCGGTCGCCGTTATTTTCAGCCTGTTCGTTGAAAAAATGAGCGGCATCACATTCCTGATGGGTGCCGTAATGAGCAGCTGCGTGTGCGTACTGGGCATGCGTTCCGCCACATACGCGAATGTGCGTACCGCGAACAAGGCGCGCACCTCCCTCTCCATCGGTGAGACCGTAAAGGTGGCCCTCTGCGGCGGCTCGATCTCCGGTCTGGCCGTTCAGGCCTTCGGCATGCTGGGCATGCTGGCCGTTCTGCTCATCTGGGGCATCAACACAGGCAATGACGCCTGCGGCATCATCCGCATCGCCGGAATGGAATGCAACGGTACCATCATGCATGTGACCACCTATTCCCTCGGCTGCTCGCTGGTCGCCATGTTCAACCGCGTTGCCGGCGGAAACTACACCAAGGCTGCCGATATCTCCTCCGATATTCTTGCCAAGCTGCGTCACGACCTTCCCGAGGATGACAGCCGCGTGCCCAATGTGGTAGCGGACTTTATCGGCGACAACGTAAACGACATCGCCGGCAACTGCTCCGACCTGCTTGAATCCTTCGTAGCCACCATCGCCTCCGCGCTGATGATCGCCGTGGTAGTGTTCGGCAAAGCCGAGATCGCCGAGACGATCCTCACCAAGGCGCTGATCTTCCCCATCATCATCGCCGGCTGCGGTCTGCTGGGCTGCCTGCTGGGCCTTGGCTATGCCGCCGTCAAGAAAATGGGCGACAACCCCTCCAAGGAACTCAACCTTGCCACCTACATTTCCTCCGGCGTCACTGTTGTGCTCGCCTTCTTTGCTTCCCTGATCATGTTCAGGAGCGAGAGCGTTGCCGATTTCAGCTGGGGCTGGATCTCTCCCTGGATCAGCGCCGTGCTTGGCATCGTGAGCGGCGTGTTGATCGGCATCATTACCGAATACTATACCTCCACCGATTATAAGCCCACCAGAAAGCTGGCTGAAATGGCCACCGAGGGTGAAGCCTTCGTCATCACCAAGGGCGATGCTATCGGAAGCCGCAGCTGTCTGCTTCCCATCCTGCTCATCGGTCTTTCTCTGTTTGCCTCCGGAGCGATCTGCGGTATCTACGGTATCGCGATCTCTGCTCTGGGTATGCTCTCGTTTGTAGGCTGCACCGTATCCATCGACGCCTTCGGCCCCATCGCCGACAATGCCGGCGGTCTTGCCGAAAGCTGCCACCTGCCCGAGAATGTGCGCGTGATCACCGATAAGCTGGACAGCGTGGGCAATACCACCGCCGCCATCGGCAAGGGCTTTGCCATCGGCAGTGCCGCCTTCGCCACCGTGTCCCTGATCGTATCTTATGTAAACGGCTTTGACAAGCTGGGCGGTGTGCTGGATATCGCCATCCCCGCCGTGATCGCCGGTGCCCTGATCGGTGGCGCCCTGATTGAGTATTTCTCCGCCATGCTTACCGACAACACCATCGAATCCGCCAAGCTGATGGCCGATGAAGGCGACAAGCTGCTCTCCATCCCCGGCGTGCTTGAAGGAAAAGTAAAGCCCGACTATAACAAAATGATCTCCATGGCTGCGAAGCAGGCCCTCAAAAAGATGCTCATCCCCTCTGTACTGGCCCTGATCATCCCCGTGCTCGGCGGTTTGTTCATCGGTGCCGGCTTCGTGGGAGGCATCCTGATCGGCGCCACCATCGTAGCCATTCCCCGCGCGATCTTCATGGGCAACTCCGGCGGTGCTTTCGATAACGGCAAAAAGTACATCGAAAGCGGCAGCCTGAAAGGCCACGGCAAAGGAAGCGCCGCCCACAAGGCCGCTGTTACCGGCGATACCGTGGGTGATACCCGTAAGGATGTAGTAGGTGTTGCTCTGGATATCTTCATCAAAACGATGTCCACTGTCGCGAATACGCTGAAAGCCGTATTCCGCGCCTGATAACGCACAGACGGCGGTTTCTGACCGCCGTCTGTTTTTTGCCCTGAAGTGATATTTTTCCGTGCGGTGACCGTTTTCCCGGCAGAAGCTGCTGACGAACAGCCCGCAAGGGGGGCGGTAAGCCTGTTTTCCGGGTTCATTCCATATGAAGCAAGGGGCTGATGCAGATTTATGATTTGCATCAGCCCCTTGCTTTATTCAGCCAGCCCGTTGCTTGCCCGGCACACCGCTCTGCCGTACTCATCTATAAGTACCACCGTGCTACGCTTGTTTTTATTGATGAACCTGTTTTTGTATTTCAGCGTGATGTCCGTATCGCCCTTGCTTTTTTTGCCGCCAATCACGATCCGGGATCGGGGAGCGACCGTGATATCCGGCAGGGCGGCGCTTTCTCCCCCGTTATTGATAAACAGCAGGGTATACCCTTTCAGACTTTGCGTAACGGAGGTGTTATTGATCAGTATCACAGTGTCATTTTCCGTATCCAGCCGCATATCAATACCGGTCATCCGCGCGGGCAGGCCTTCGAACACCTGATCGCTCACTGTTACATTTCCGGCCTTCAGTTCAACAAGCAGCGCATCGCTGTAATCCTGGGTTACGCAGATTTTGCTTCGAACGCCGTTCAGCCGTTTGACAGTACCCGATGCGGGTGTATCCGGTTCCTCCGCGGTGTTGGTGCTGATCACAGCCGCCTTCGGCGTGACCCGAGCGAGAAAAGCCGCGGAGGATGCGCCGGAGTCCCCATGGTGGCCCGTCTTCAGCACATCACTGTGACCGATCAGTCTTTTTTCGAGCAGCGTATTCTCTTCCTCTTCCTTCATATCGCCGCAGAACAGAATGCTTCCGTCCTTTGTTTCAAGGCGCATGACAAGCGAATTATTGTTATCGCTGTTCCTGTTCTCCGTTACCGGCCCGATAACGGCGATCGACGCGCCGTTACCCAGCGTGATCACATCGCCGCTGTTCAGCCATGTCACCTCCTGCCCGCGGATAGCCGCGGCCAGATAGGCAGGATGTTCTTCCTTTTTTGTCTCGCGGAAAATGGCCGGCGCGTACCATTTATCGACCGGGATGCCGGAAAGAGACAGCGCGACAGCGCCTCCGGCATGATCCTTATGGACATGGGTAATGAATACCCCGTCCAGCCGGCTGATACCGCAATGCCGGAGCGCCGCTGCCAGGAAAGGTACGTTCTCCTCTCTCGCGCAGTCGATCACAAAATACTTGCCTTCTGCTTCAAGGATCATCGCGTCCGCTTTTCCCACATTCAGGCAGTACAGCCTGATGCCGCTGCCTCCGGTCTCTTCAGCCGCGGCTTCCTGCCGGTCATTGCCTTCGGGAACGGTAAGCGCGTCCGCCTGCCGCACCGTCTGCTTTTCACCGCAGGCGCACAGCAGGAAAGCAGCAGCCGTCATCCAAAGCATAAATCCCGCAATCCTTCTTTTCATTTCCTCTTTCCGTTCTCAGACTTATAGGTGTAGCGTGCCGTCAGTCTGGGCATAGAATTATAGGTCCCGTAGGCGTCGGCATAGATCTGATACTCTTCTCCCAGTACCCAGGTATCCGTTGAACGGTTTTCCAGCATCACGGAACGCGCGTTCTGACCGTTCGCATCGGTAGTGTTCAGCAGTTCCATGATCGCCAGCTGAGGATTATCGGTGATGATTTCCCGGATGATCCCCGTGCATACATACACCTGGGTCTTGGCCACCCTCGTTTCCGTCATGTTCAGATAATCGTTATAATCATAGGATCTGTTCATGCTCCATGCCAGCTTCGAATAATCCTTCGCGGGAGGCATATAGTACACAGTCTTCTTATATACGGAAGGCTCGACTCCCTCCGCCGACACCTGGATCACGATATCGTTGTTGCCGATCGTATCAAAGATCGCCTCAAAGGAGAATTTTCCTTCCAGTGCCATTTGGGAGAGATCCAGATTCTGATAATGAGAAAGCACGATCAGGTTGGCCCCGGCCAGCGTCGTTCCGCGGATCGTCATGTTTTTCTCAACGGAACGGTCATTCAGTGTGGAATCCAGATGCACATCGATCGTAACAGGCTCTCTGTAAATCGTCACAATGACTTCATTTTTCCTGTAGTAACGGCAGGAGGTCTCGATATGGAATGTGTTTTCACCGATCGCCTGGATATCGAACGGCAGGCTGACCTCACCGTCCTGCAGGGTGTTGACGAAGCTGGTATAGTTCTCCCCGTTGATACTCACAGTGGCATTCTTATCCACCTTGAATTTCAGCGTGAACCGGTCTCCCTGCGTTTCGGCATAGCCGGAATCCGGTGTGATCAGCACCAGAGGTGAAAGCGGCACCTCCACCGTGTAGCGTATCTCGTTCATCGGCTGCTGTTCTCCGGCCTTCGTTCTCAGGAAGGGAGAAAGAACGACCTCCACATACTGATCCTCTACTCCGTTCTCGTCCTCATACCAGATGCTGTCCTTGATCTCAGCAGTGGCATAGCCGCCGATGGAGGTAAAGGACTGCCTTACCTTTCCGCCAAGCCACACCTCTGTTCCCTCAGGCGCGGGAATGCGTATCGTATGGGCCGGCATATCATCCAGGATCGAAGCCGTGATCTCGATCTCCTGCTCGTTCTCCTCCGAACCGAACAGCTGCTCTGCCACGGTTTTCATTTCGGTATCGGTATTGCTCTCCGTTTCGCCCTTATCGGGCGCGCATACCTTCAGATTGAGCGCCGCCCATACACCGAAAGCGATCACGGCAACAAGCATCAGGATCACACCCGCGATCCGTACGGAACGGCTGACTCCGCCGCGGCGTTTCCGCCCGTATCTGCCTGAGCGCAGATGCCGGGAGGACGCGTACACCGGCAAAGGAGTGGTATTGGCGTAATCATCATAATCCACCCTTCCGCCTGCCGGGTTTCTTGAGCCATCGGCGTTTTCCGGGTCTGAGAACCGTTCCAGACCGGAAAACGGATTTGAGCTTCCCCGCATGCCGTTTATCCCGCGTTCCACAGGCGCCAGCCCCTGCTCCGCACCGATCACGCGCAGGCGCTGCTGCTCGATGTCTCCGCGGCGTTTGCGCGCGTGAAGATCCAGCATCTCGCGGGCCAGATCCTCCCTGGCGTCGCTCGCAGCGCTTTCACGGCCTTCCTCGTCCACCTGAATATATGTCTTTCCCGGCGCCTTTCCGATCATTTCCTGCTGCCATGACGGTTCCGCGGCCGCGTCTGTTTTTCCAAACGCGCTCCCGCAGTAATAGCATACCGGGTAGGTATCTCTGTTCCATTTCCCGCATTCGGGGCATCTCATTTCGGCATCCTCCGTACAGTCATACACTTAACTATAATACTATTCTTTTTGCATACTGAAATTCCTGCCGGACGAAATGTAAATTCGGGACTGTTCAAACAGTTGAATATCTGCTATAATAAAAATGCAGGCTTCATTAACGCGCCTGCGCTGAGCAAATGTACTTGAAGGAGGAATTCTTATGCCGCTCGTAACCACCAAGGAAATGTTCAAAAAAGCCTATGAAGGTCATTATGCCGTAGGCGCTTTCAATGTGAACAACATGGAAATCGTTCAGGGTATTACCGAAGCCGCCAAGATGGAAAACGCTCCTGTGATCCTGCAGGTGAGCAAGGGCGCCCGTAAATATGCCAACCATACCTACCTCGTCAATATGGTCAAGGCCGCTGTGGCGGAAACCGATCTGCCCATCGCGCTCCATCTGGATCACGGCCCCGATTTTGAGACCTGCAAGAGCTGCATTGACGGCGGCTTCACCTCCGTAATGATCGACGGCAGCCAGCTTCCCTTTGAAGAGAACATCAAGCAGACCCGCCGCGTTGTGGAATACGCCCACGATCACGGTGTGGTAGTGGAAGGCGAGCTTGGCCGTCTGGCCGGCGTTGAAGACGATGTTAAGGTTTCCGCCGCCGATTCCAGCTATACCCGTCCCGAGGAAGTGGAAGAATTCGCTTCCCGCACCGGCGTTGATTCTCTTGCCATCGCCATCGGCACCTCCCACGGCGCCTACAAATTTACCGCTGCCCAGTGCACCCGCAATGAAGAAGGCATCCTGCTTCCTCCTCCCCTGCGCTTTGACATTCTGGAAGAAGTAAGCAAGCGTCTGCCCGGCTTCCCCATCGTTCTGCACGGTGCCTCTTCCGTTCCTCAGGAATTTGTGAAGATCATCAACCAGTACGGCGGAAAGCTTCCCGACGCCGTAGGCATTCCCGAGGAACAGCTCCGCAAAGCAGCTACCAGCGCCGTATGCAAGATCAATATCGACTCCGACCTGCGTCTTGCCTTCACCGCCATGCTGCGCAAGCACTTCATCGAGCATCCGGATCACTTTGATCCCCGTCAGTATCTCACCGATGCCCGCGACGCTCTGCGTGATATGGTTCGCCATAAGATCGTGGATGTACTCGGCTGCAACGGCAAGGCCTGAAAAGTATTATGATCTTACGGAGCCCCTTTCGGGGCTCCTTTTCGTATCCGGACAAGCAAAAAGAGCCCGGCGGGCTCTTTATATTTCGGCGTATCGATCCGGCTTATTCGATAGTGAGAATATCCACAAAGCCCGTGATCTCAAAAACCTCCATGATCTCGGGCTTCACATTGCGCAGCACCATTTTTCCCTGCTTATTCATGATCTTCTGCGTGGAAAGCAGCACACGCAGCCCGGCGGAAGAAACATAATCCAGTTCAGCAAAATCAAAATTCAGTTCAGTCACGCCGCCGATATCTTCCTTCAGGGCATTTTCAAGATCCGGTGCGGTCACTGTATCCAGCCTGCCCTGCAGAAGGACCGTAAGGCTGCTTCCATCCATCTTTTTCGTTACCGTCATACTGCTTCTCCTTTATATCCGCCCGTTCATCCGGACAGACTGTTTTCGCATATAGTGTAGCATCACCGCCTGTTCTTGTCAATAACGGAGAACGGATAATTCGCAGAAATCCGCTCAGATGCATGCAGGCTTTGAAAGCTGTGATATCCAGGCATATTTTTGTCTTTCTCTGCTTGATTTCTTCCGGTCGGTTGATATAACAGTGATATTTTTGTTAATGAGAGCGAATCATAGCATGAATTTGAATGATTTTCACGCAGCCGTTCATGCAGGTATCCCGGTTCCGGGCGAAATCACAGCTATCAGGATCCCTGTTTGTGAGGATCTGAGAAGACGAATGACAAAGTAAGGAGAAAAAACGCAATGAAAAATATCCGGATCGATCCCGAACAGATGAAAGCTCTGTTCCGCTATGAAACGACATTTGAAACATATCTGTATGAAAACGGGCTCCTCACCGGCAAACCTGTTTTTGATACAGGATATACAGCCACGCTGGAGGATCTGACCGCCGCATTTGAAAACATCGCGGAGAAAAACCCGACACTAAAAGTGCTGAATACCTTCTGGCTTGCCCGGATCTGCGAATACGATGACGCTTTCGGTATCTGTTCTGCCTGCTGCGGCCGGCAGGATGAAAGCTTAACAGAGGATACCGAAAAGGATATCTTGCTTTTTCCTCATCTTCCGAATAACGACGGGGAAATATTCAGCGATGTGTGGTATTCGCTTTGCGGCATCTGCTCGGCATATGATGAGGAATGCTGCGTGATCGACCTCCCCGTGTTCCGAGATCTCCTTGAGCATCTGCTTTTGTACCGGAAGGAAAAGCACCTTCCCGATTCAAAGCGCACATGGCCGGAGCATCTCAAAAAGAAGTATATCGATGCCTTCAGCGAGGAAAGCGTTGTAAAGTCAGCAACTGAAGAGCAGCTGGCTTTATGCCGCCGCTTTACAGAGGAAAGCTGTGAAAGGGATGAGATCGCCGGGCTCCGACTGAAGGGCTATTCCTGCTACGGCGGCAACCGCCTGTATGAATGCGACTGGTACGCGGCGCGGGACTGTATGCTGCGCCTTTATGAAAAGACCGATGATCCGCAGTACGCGAACACGCTGGGCTACATCTACTATTACGGACGATGCACAGACGGCGAGCCCGAATACGAAAAGGCCATGCGCATGTTCATGGTATCCGCCGCGAACGGCCTGCATGAAGGCATATATAAGCTGGCGGATATGTTCAATTACGGACACGCGTGCAAAAAAAGCCCCGCAACAGCCGCCGGGCTGTACAGCATGGTCTATAGCAGCTGTCTTGAACAATTGGATGAAGACGATACGGGATCATTTTCTGATGCCGCGCTTCGTATGGGAAACCTTTTCATGCACGGGATCAATACCCGCAGGGATACGGAAAAGGCACTGTATTTCTATACACAGGCGCTGTGGGCCGCGAAGATCAGGGCTGAACAGAATGACTTTTTCGGCAACATGACGGTACTGCACGCGGCAGAAAAGGCCGTTCGTGAGGCAAGGGCTTCCCTCCCCGAAAGCTATATACAGGAATACCTTACCCACAGCAGGCCGGAGCTGCTTTCCCTCCTCTGCGGGCACGGAAACAGTGTTTCACTTACTGTGTCCAAAAGGAAGAACTCTCTGCTTCTTAAAGCCGTCCGCCTTCCGAAAACAGATGAGGATGATCCCGAAAAGGTGCTCATCACCCTCCCGCAGCTGGAATTCTGCGGCATGACAGACACTGTGTGCTATACGGTATACGGGGCGACGGCAAGCTTCACCCGGCTTACCTATGACTGGGTGGAATGGTACGGTGAGGAAGCGGTTTTCTATTGCTGCGGAAAGGAGACCGGCAGGATCACCGGTAACGATTTCCGCGTTTACAGAGAAAAGAAGAAAAACACCCGCGGAAAAAAGGTGCGTCTTGTTTCGGTGTGCTTTGTTCCGGGCGGAAAAACATATGATTATCTCTGCCCCCTTCGCGGCGTAAAGCCGGGAGACACCGTTTTGGTAAACGGATATGACGGAACAGCAGAGGTCACTGTGACTGATGTATACGAGCGCTTTGAAAGCGAGCTTTCACTTCCTCTCGTTTCCTATAAAAAGGTGATTGGGAAGGGCTGAGTGCAAAAGCAAAAAAGCGGTATGTTTTCCTTCGGTGACGGATGTCCGTCCGCCGGAAAACATACCGTTTTTTCAGCAGCCCGCTTCCTTCATCAGCAGATCCAAAAGGCGCGCGTTTTTGAGAGAAAATTCCCTGGTGATCAGCGGCTGTTCTCTGCCTTCTATCGCTCTTCCCAGCTGCTCGACCTCCAGCGCGTAATTGCTTTTCGCCTCAATGTTCCTTGTCAGCACGGTGCCGTCCTTCAGGAACACGCGGTAGCTCAGCTTACCCTCCTGATTGTACTCCACCTCCGAACGGATATCCCCTTTCGTTCCGTGAATAAACAGACGGTCGTAGCGCGAATTGCTGTTTTCTCCCAGGATCATTCCGGCATTGAAGGAGGCCCTCAGCCCGTTTTCAAACTTCAGCAGCGCGCCGGAAAAGCTGTCCACTCCCAGCTCTGTCATTTCCGCGCAGCACTTTGCCCACGAAAGCCGGCTGTCATTCAGCGTCAGGATCAATGTTGTGCAGTAGCAGCCGAGGTCATAAAGCATTCCTCCGCCCAGCTCCTTATGGAGACGGAAGTCTTCTTTATAGCCCTGCGTAAGGAAAGCCGTATCGATGTATACGGGCGTTCCGATCAGCCCGCTTTGCACATCCTCCTTCAGGCTCCGGATATAGGGGGAATGCAGATACGCGTATGCTTCCGCAAGGATCACGCCGTTTTTATCAGCCTCGCTGAACATTTCCTCCGCTTCCGCAGCGTTCATCGCCAGAGGCTTTTCGCAAAGCACATGTTTTCCGGCCCGAAGGGCACGCAGCGTCCATTCACGGTGCAGAGAATTGGGCAGCGCAATATAAACTGCCTGCACATTGCTGTCCGCAAGCAGCTTGTCATACCCTGATCCCGTTTCATCATCCCAATATGCCTTTTCAAAGCCGAACCTCTTTTGAAAGTCCAGCGCCTTTTCCTTTTTTCTGCCGCCCACCGCGTATACCGCGCAATTGTCCGCCTTCAGCATTCCGGGCACAGTGCAGCCGGCGGCGATCCCGGCCGTCCCGAGGATCCCCCATCTGATCTTCATATCGTTTTCCTTCCTTTCCCGTTTCCGTCTCTATACCGGGCGGAATTTTTATATTGCTATTGTACTGCATTTTTACTGTATAAGTCAAAAATTATTTTTGTATATATGTATACAATTGTACACACATGTGTTATAATCTTTCGGTAAACCGAATCGAGGTGACAGTAATGCTGGAGATTTCCAATAAAACCAATCTGCTTGAACAGAAGAGCTATCGTTACTCCCTTCAGGATGTTGAAAACCCGAACCTGTACCGTGATATCTATGATTACGACAGTGTGCCCAAGGTGCCATTCAATCACCGCCGCGTGCCCATGGGGATGCCTGAGGAGATCTGGATCAGCGATACCTCCTTCCGTGACGGTCAGCAGAGCGTGGATCCCTATACCCCGAAGCAGATCGCCGATCTTTTCCGTCTGATGAGCAAGCTGGGCGGCCCTTACGGCATCATCCGTCAGAGCGAGTTTTTTGTGTACAGTGAAAAGGACCGCGAGGCCATTCAGATGTGTAAGGATCTGGGGCTTCAGTTTCCCGAGATCACGACCTGGATCCGCGCCAGCAGAGAAGACTTCAAAATGGTAAAGGATCTCGGCATCCGTGAAACGGGTATCCTCGTCAGCTGCAGTGACTACCATATCTTCAAAAAAATGAAGCTTACCCGCAAGCAGGCAATGGAGAAATACCTTGCCACGGTAGCGGACGCCTTTGAAGCGGATGTGATGCCCAGATGCCATCTTGAGGACATCACGAGAGCTGATTTTTACGGCTTTGTCGTGCCCTTTGTAAATGAGCTGATGCGCATGAGCCGCGACGCGGGCATTCCGGTGCGCATCCGTGCCTGTGATACGATGGGCTACGGCGTTCCCTATCCCGAGGTGGCTCTTCCCCGCAGCGTGCCGGGCATCATCTACGGCCTGCAGCACTACAGCGATGTTGAGAGCGAATATCTCGAGTGGCACGGGCATAATGATTTCTATAAAGCCGTATCCAATGCCACCACAGCCTGGCTGTACGGCGCCTGCGCGGTCAACTGCAGCCTGCTCGGCATCGGTGAAAGAACGGGAAATATCCCGCTCGAGGCCATGGTGTTTGAATATGCCGGTCTGCGCGGTTCCCTTGACGGGATGGACCCCACCGCCATCACCGAGATCGCCGAATATTTCAAAAACGAGATGGGCTACAGGATCCCGCCCATGACTCCCTTTGTGGGAAGAAACTTCAATGTGACCAGGGCCGGGATCCATGCGGACGGTCTGCTCAAGGATGAGGAGATCTACAATATCTTCAACACCAGAAAGCTGCTGAACCGCCCGGTCAAGGTAATGATCAGCAATACCAGCGGTCTTGCCGGTATCGCGTACTGGATCAATGAAACCTATCAGCTTCCGGCAAACGAAGCCGTCAGCAAGCAGGATCCGCTCTGTGTGAAGTTGAAGGAATGGGTGGATGAACAGTACGCCGAAGGGCGCACCTCCAGCCTCAGCAACCATGAGCTGGAAACAAAGATCGAAGAACTGACCGGCGGAAAGCTGGCACGCCTGTAACGGAGGGAACACGATGGAACATAAAATGCTTTCAATAGCCGATCAGATATTTGACGAGCTGGAACGCTCCATACTGACAGGTGAATTTGAGCGGGATGAGCTGCTCACGGAAATGCGCCTCAGCGAAAAGCTGGGCGTAAGCCGTACACCCATCCGCGAGGCGCTGAGAAGGCTCGATCAGGAGCATATCATCAGCCTCACGCCCAAGGGAGCCCGCGTGATCGGTATCACCGACAGCGATATCAGTGATATTTACAACATCCGTCTGCGCATCGAGGGAATGGCCGGCGTGCTGGCCGCCCAGAGGCGCACGGAAGAGGACATCGAGCGTCTTCGCAGCATACTGGACCTTCAGGAGTTCTATACGGAAAAGGGCGATTCCGACAAGATTAAGAATTATGACAGCGAGTTTCATCTCGCCCTTTATGAGATCTGCCGCTGCCCCACGCTGCTGGAAACACTTGAGCCGCTGCACAGAAAGGTGATCAAATTCCGCAAGGTCAGCGTCGAGCATCCCGGCAGAGCCCAAAAGAGCTATGAAGAGCACCGCGCCATTTTTGAAGCCATCCTGAACAAGGACGCGGAAAGCGCGGAAAAGCTGATCTCAGATCATATCGAAAACGCCAGGAAGAGCATTCTCGGCAAATAAAGGAGGTATTCCCGTGGCCCTTACACTTGCGCAGAAGATCATCAAAGCTCACCTTACGGAAGGTGAAATGATCCCCGGAAAGGATATTGCCCTGCATATCGACCAGACGCTTACGCAGGACGCAACGGGCACCATGGCCTATCTGGCGCTGGAAGCCATCGGTATCCCGCATGTCAAAACCGAGCTTTCCGTTGCCTATATTGATCACAATACGCTCCAGTGCGGGTTTGAAAACGCGGATGATCACCGTTTCATCCAGTCCGCCGCAAAAAAGTTCGGCATCCGTTATTCCCGTCCCGGAAACGGCATCTGCCATCAGGTACACCTTGAACGCTTCGGAAAGCCCGGAAAAACGCTGCTGGGTTCCGACAGCCACACTCCCACCGGCGGCGCGCTCGGTATGCTGGCAATGGGTGCCGGCGGTATGGATGTCGCAGTCGCGATGGGCGGCGGGGCTTACCACATTCCCATGCCCAAAATGTATTTTGTCAATCTGAAGGGCGAGCTTCCCGCCTGGAGCAGCGCGAAGGATATCGCACTGTATCTGCTTCGCATCCTGTCCGTAAAGGGCGGTGTGGGAGCTGTTATCGAATGGGGCGGTGAAGGGATCAAAAAGCTTTCTGTCCCGCAGCGCGCCACGATCACCAATATGGGCGCCGAGCTCGGTGCCACCACCTCCATCTTCCCCTCCGATGATGTCACAAAGGACTTTCTCACCAGGCAGGGCAGAGAACAGGACTGGATCCCGCTTGCCTCCGATCCCGGCGCGGAATATGACCGCGTGATCGATATCGACCTTGCCGATGTTCAGCCGCTTCTCGCCTGCCCTCATTCTCCCGATAATGTAAAGGAAGCCGCCGCGCTCTCAGGCATTAAGGTATCTCAGGTATGCATCGGCTCATGCACAAACTCCTCTCTTCAGGATATGCTGCGCGTGGCCGCCATCCTGAAGGGCCGTACCATCGCGGACGGTGTAAGTCTTTCCATCAGCCCCGGAAGCCGTCAGGTGCTGGGCATGCTCGCTTCCTGCGGCGCGCTTGAGGATATGATCTCCGCCGGAGCGCGCATACTGGAATGCGCCTGCGGCCCCTGCATCGGCATGGGCTTCTCCCCCAGCAGCGCCGGCGTATCCGTACGCACCTTCAACCGCAATTTTGAAGGCCGCAGCGGTACAAGAGACGCGAATGTTTACCTTGCCTCGCCTGAAACGGCGGCTGCCAGCGCTCTGACCGGCTTCATAACCGATCCGAACACGCTGGGAGATGCTCCGTCCGTTAAGCTTCCCGATGTATTCCCCATCAACGACAGCGGCATACTGCTTCCCGCAGATGCCGATGAAGCCGCGGCCCTTACCACCCTGAAGGGTCCCAACATCAAGGATTTCCCGAAGGGCGTTCCTGTCACAGATACCATCCGCGCCCGCCTCACGCTGAAGACAGGCGACAATATCACGACCGACCACATCATGCCTGCCGGCGCGAAGATCCTGCCCTACCGCAGCAATGTGCCGAAGCTTTCCGAGTTCTGCTTCACGGTATGCGATCCGGAATTCCCGGAAAGAGCCAAAAAGAACGGCTCCTCCGTGATCGTCGGCGGTCTCAACTACGGTCAGGGCTCCTCCAGAGAGCACGCGGCGCTGGTACCGCTGTATCTGGGCGTGCGTGTGGTCGTCGCGAAGTCCTTCGCGCGCATCCATGTAGCCAACCTCATCAACGCCGGTATCCTTCCCCTCACATTCCGTGATCCCGGGGATTTTGATAAGCTTTCTCAGGATGACGAGCTTGAGCTGAGCGGTATCTTTTCCGGCTTTGAGAGCGGCTGTGTTACGCTCAGGGACATCACAAAGAATATCACCGTACAGCTCGTCTGTGACCTTACCGGCCGTCAGGCGGATATGCTGAAAGCGGGCGGACTGATGAACTATACAAGGGAGAATGCAAAATGAAAAAAGAAGAGATCGCCGAATATGTAAAATACTATGAGCAGCTTCTGCTTTCCCAGTGCGAACGCGCTGAAAAGCTGAACGAGAAAAAGCAGGAAAAGGCCCGTTCCGCCACCGTCATCGGCCTGATCGACGGGGACGGCATCGGCCCCATCATCATGAAGGAGGCCCGCCGTGTGCTGAACGGGCTTCTCGCGGATGAGATCGCCTCCGGAAAGATCGTTCTACGCGATATCGAAGGCCTGACGATCGAAAACCGTCTGAAGCTCGGCAAGCCCGTACCGGATGAAACGCTCTGCTCCGTCAAGCAGTGCGATGTGCTGCTGAAGGGTCCCACCACCACTCCCTCCGGCGGAAAAATGGAAAGCGCCAATGTGACGCTGCGCAGAGAGTTGGATCTGTACGCAAATACCCGTCCGGTGTGTGTACCCGAGGAAGGGATCGACTGGATGTTCTTCCGCGAGAATACGGAGGGCGAATACACTTTGGGCAGCAAGGGCATCGAGCTGGACGGCCTGCTTTCGATGGATTTCAAGGTGACGACCGTTGCCGGAACCCGGCGTATCGCCCGGGCCGCTTATGAATACGCCCGCAAGACCGGCAAAAAGCACGTGTCCATCGTTACAAAATCCAACATCATGAAAAAAACAGACGGCATGTTCAGCCGGATAGCACATGAGGTTGCCGCCGAATACCCCGAAATCGAAACAGATGAATACTATATCGATATCATGACGGCCAATCTGGTCAATACCGCCATCCGCTCCTCCTTCAAGGTATTCCTTCTGCCCAACCTCTACGGCGATATCATCACCGATGAAGCTGCGCAGATTCAGGGCGGCGTCGGCACCGCGGGAAGCGCCAATATCGGTGACGAATACGCGATGTTTGAAGCCATTCACGGTTCCGCTCCCCGTCTGATTGAGGCAGGCCTCGGAGACAGAGCAAACCCGGCTTCCATCCTCACAGCAGCCGCCATGATGCTGGATCATATCGGTTTCGGTGAAAAAGGCGAAGCCCTCCGCAAAGCGATCCATTCCGCTCAAGATTCGCTGAATATGACCGGAGATGAGAACGGCGATACCGCTTCCGCGTTCGGTGATGCCGTAATCGCCTCTCTTAAGGCATAAACATACCGCATTTCACATTCCGGTGCTGTGTATCCTGATATTACACAGCACCGTTTTTATGTGCATGAAAATGATTTCCGCTACATTCTCCCGCCAGACTGATCAGGTAAGCCTGACGCACTGCCCGGTGTTTCCCGGGATGAAGACGGCTCAACAGGAAGCTTAAAACTGCGCGGTATTGTGTTTACATTCTTTTTGCAGCTTTTGTTTGACAGAACATGTGAATGATAATAAAATATACAGGTGATCTGCAAAAACCGGAGGTATGTCATGTTGAAACGGATGTGTGCTTTTCTCTGCGCGGGGATCCTGCTTATATCTCTCCTTCCTCTCTGCGCGTCCGCGGGAGAGATCCCTTCCGGGCTGAACCCGCCCTATACTCAGGGTAATTCCGGCAAAGCGATCGTCACGATCAAAACACGCATGATGGAACTGGGATATTATAAAAAAGGCGCCTCCATGAGCAAGGAATTCAACAGCATCATGAAAGAGCGCGTCGTTCTTTTCCAGACAAACAACGGGATGGCCCCCACCGGCGTGATCGACAGTTCCTTCCTTGAAGCCCTGTATTCAGACAGCGCCGTTCCTTCTGATATGTTCGGTTCGCCCGCTTCAACTGAGCAGGCAGAGCCGGTTGTGACCCCTTCACCCGATCTTCCCGAAGCGCCTTCCGGGCCTGAAAGCACTCCTTCCCCGACAGCGACTGTCAGGCCTTCCGCGGCCGTTTCAGGTGCTGAACGCTTTGTCCGTATCACTCCCACTCCGCGCCCGGCCGGTCCCACGCCCACCGCAAACAGAAAGCGCTTCGGTGTCCTGTTTGAAATGGAAGCCCGTGCCCGCTATATCGACGGCACCTTCCGTGATATGATCCACTACTACAATCAGGAGGATAATACCTTCCGTACCGTCACACGGGACAAGCTGATCGATACCATCGTTGCCGAGATCGAACAGACAGGCGAGCTGAAGGATTATGCAGGAAGCTGGGAATATCAGAAGCGGCGCGCAACAAGCCAGCTGCTGCGTTTCAGAGAAGTAACGCTGGAAAGAGGTAATGTCGTATTCATCTACACCTTCGCGAACATCGCCAACCCGAATGACGAGAACTACATTCCCTACTATTCACTTAAGCTGGACGAGAATAACCGCTTCACCGTACTGATCGACCAGATCACCGGCGACACCGAATATACACCCGTAAAATAAATCCCTGAGGCAGCCGCAACGGCTGCTTTTTTCATGCCCGGAACTTCATATTTCATATTGCGGTCACGCAGGTCAGGTTGTATAATACCGTTGTTTTCCGTATTTCAACCCTCCGGAGGCCAAGACCATGAAAAAAGTTCTTTCCTACCTGAAAAGGGAAGCCATGCTGGTTGTTTCCCTGCTGGCTGCTGCTGTCGCCCTGATCATCACTCCGCCGTCCGCGGAGCTGCTTTCCGATATCGACTGGAAAACGCTGTGCATGCTGTTTATGATGCTCACCGTGCTGGAGGGCTTCAAAAAGGAAAACATCTTCCTTCCCATTATCCGCTTTGCCGGTTCCATATCCACAATGACAGGGCTTTCCCTGTTTCTGGTTTTCGGCGTTTTCTTTTCATCCATGTTTGTTACGAACGATGTATCGCTGATCATTTTCGTTCCGCTCACCATCCTGCTTTTCCGCGGTGCCGGTCAGGAAAAATATATTCTGCCCGTGATCAGCATGGAAAATATCGCCGCGGTCCGCGGCAGCATGCTTACCCCGTTCGGCAGTCCGCAGAACCTTTTCCTCTTCGGAAAATCATCTGTTTCGGCTTTCACTTTCATGCTGCATATGCTTCCGCTCAATCTGCTTTCAGGTCTGCTGCTGGCAGGCTATGTTTTCCTGCTGTACCGTAAGGAGCCGAAGCTGAAAACGGCCATTGCCGCTCCGGCTGATTCACTGTCTCCCGAAAGAAAAAAATACCGTATTCTTTATCTTGCTCTCTTTGCTTTGATCGTATTCACCATAGTCAGCAGGGTATCCGTATGGCCGTACATCACAGCCTTCGTTGCCATAGTGATCATCGTATTTGATCACAAGGTACTTCTCAAAACAGATTATGTGCTTCTGCTCACTTTCCTTTGCTTCTTTGTCTTTTCCTCCTCCGTCTGCCGCAACCCGGATATATCCTCCTTCCTTGAAAAAGCCGTTGCCGGAAATGAATACTGGTGGGGCATCCTGCTCAGTCAGGTCATTTCCAATGTGCCCGCGTCCATCGTACTGTATCCGTTTTCCGCCAATCTTTCCGGCCTGCTTTACGGCGTGGATACCGCCGGCCTCTGTACACTGATCGGTTCTCTTGCCAGCGTGATCAACTACCGCATATATGTGCGTGAGTACCCCGGGAACGGCATGAAATTCATCAAGGTGTTCACAGTGGTTTCCATTCTGTTTTTTGCCGTTGTTGTACTGCCCGGCTATTTCCTCAGTGCCTGGCCCATGCAGTAAGCGCTTATCCAGCGGCAGCATCAGAAGCCAAACCGTTTTCTATGTTCTTTCATTCAAAAAAGCGGCTCGCATGCCGCTTTTTTTGATATCATTTTTCCACAGTCATGTTCAGCATTGAAAACCTGTATTCGCCCGCCTCAGCTCCGCAGAGGATGGACACAGCAGTCGACGCGTCATCCTCCGGAGCGCAAAGTGTACAGGAAACACTTTTTCCGGAGGCAGGGATCGTATATTCCTCAAGGTAATACACGGTTGCATCCCCGTTTGCGATGCATAAAGCAACAGGATGCCCGGCATCGGTTTCGCATCGGAAGGTGAATGTATAGTTTTTTCCCTTTTCCATCACAAAAGGATGGCTTACCTGCACAGAACCGGCTTCTGCCCCGTTTTGTGTTACATTCAGTGTAAAGCGGGTGGTGTTTCCTTCCTTCCTGACCATTTCAGCTTCCGCGGGGTCCTTTGTGTACATCTCCCAGCCCTTTGACCCCTTGAACAAAGTGACCGATACTTTCTTTTTGCCGCAGAAGCTTTCCAGATCCCTGATCGCGTAAAGCCCTCGCCCGGCGAAGAAATCGATCACCCGCTCCGCTTCATTCGCCATGATGTCCCATCCGCCGAACCGCGCCACCGTGTCAGAATATGCGCCGTGTACCGTATCCTGTCTCTCACGCACAAGCGTTTCCGCCTTTTCAGGGGCAAATCTGTTCTGCGCTTCTTCCAGATATCTTGAATAGAACCGTTCGCAGAAGTCGGGATTTTTGATCAACCGGTATATCAGCGCGGGCCAGGCGCAGCCGGCGGTATCACGGCTCATTTTTGACAGATAACTATACTTTAGATCCGTCTCTTCATTTTCATACAGGCCTTCGGAAAATTCCGTATCAAAAATGATAAACCGCCATTTTCCGTCTTCCCATTTGCCGTCCCCGGGTTCGTTTACGCGCCACATCATCCAGTTATTCACATTGATGGCAAAATCCCAGTTACAGATATAACTTTCCGCGATAAAAAGGTCGATCAGCGAATCCACATCCACTCTGGAGCAAAAATCCTCATATACAGACGCATAGGAAAAGTCCGCGTGAACAGCCCGGCTGTAATACTCCTGCCATTCTGTGAAGATCTCTTCGCTCCCGTCATCCAGATTCCCGTTTTTGATCACGGTGATCCCGTCTCTGTCCACATGATAATGATCGGCGGCATAGGATGCGCCCGGCTTTTCCTGAAGCGAATAATAGCCCCAGAATTCCCCGTTGATAAACAGGATCGCGTCGGCCTTGGAAAGTGTGCCGAAATCCATTCCTTCAAACAGCGCGTGGTTGATATCATCCCGGAAACGCGCGAACCAGATGTCGTTTCCGCCGTTTCTGAGCGTTACCCTGTCAAACGTTGTGATCGTGTTTCCTTCGGCATCCCTGCATCGCCCGTCAAAAAAATCGTACCGGATACGCCCGATCCCGGGTGAATATTCCTTTCTGGCGTATAGAGTGATGCTTTTCTGCGCTGCCGCTCTCGAAAATCCCCCCGAAATGCGCATTCCCATTTTCTGGCTGTATACAGCGCTTCCCGCGTCAAAAACCTGCACGCTGCATTCTCTTTCCCATTCCCTGCCGTGCATATTGTAATTTGTCGGGTACCGTGTATCGGCGGGATCATCATATTCCTCATACAGGCTGCTATTCCGCCACGCGTAATAGCCGTTTCCCACCATATATATGCCTGTATCCCTGTCAAACAGGTTTTCGTAATCCGTGATCAGGCTGATCACTTTCATGGTGAAATAGTACGGCTTCTTTTTGCCGATAAAGTAAATACTGTTTACTTCTTCGGAGCAGTTACCGTTCCCGTCCCGGCAGACAGCCCGTACGACAATGCCCTTGTCCACCCGGTCCGGCAGGTTGTAACTGTTCAGCGATATATCTTGCACGCTGGCGAAGCGGGTGATGCTCCTGCTGTTTTTGATCTCAACGGGGCCTGTACAGAGCCTCGCGGTACGGGATACGGCAGGGTCGGAACAATCCAGCGTGTAGTACACCTCACAGCCCTCCGGGCAGGTGATCTCCAGCATAAAGCTATCCTGCCAGAAGCCCGATTCTCTGGAAAACACCGGCTTGGCAATGCCTTCGTCAGCCGACGCGCTTCTTGCGGCCATCATGATCAGAACGGCTAAAACAGCCATGGCCGGAAAAACGAATCTGTTTCTTCTATCAAACATATGGCTCCCCGTCATTGTGTTTACAATATCAATTGCAGAACGAGCACTGCCGCGCAGCAGCTGACCGCCACCGGAAAAAGCCCGAGCCCGAACCAGGCGGCCGCGATGCCGATGACAAGTGCCGCGAGACCCGGTATGATGCTTCCGCCGGTATCCAGAATGGCGGGGAATGTCATCACAGCAAGGGTCACATAAGGCACATAGTAAAGAAAAGAACGCAAAAAGCGGCTTTTTACCGGTTTCCTGATCAGTGTAAGCGGCAGCACACGGATCACATAGGAAACACCCGCCATGATCAGTATATAGACCCATGTATCACGCATCTTTCTCCTCCTTTACCGGAAACAGCACCGCAGCCGCTGCCGCGATGACCGCGGTCAGTATGATCACCCGTATACCGCTGCTGATATCGCGCAGGACCGGCAGTGTTTCAAAAGCCCAGCTCAGCAGAAAGCTTACGCACACAAGGCCCAGAATGACCCTGTTCTTTTTGGCGGGCGGAATAATGATCGCGATAAACATGCCGTATATCGCCACAGAAAGCGCGCTGACCAGCAGCCGGGGCAATACGCTTCCGGCAAGGATCCCCGCTGCCGTTCCGACCGCCCACGGAAGCACGCTGGTAAGTGCCGCCCCATACACAAAAAACGGTGATACATAGCCTTCCTGAGCGATGCTCACGGCAAAGATCTCATCCGTGATAAAGGTACCCATCCCGAAACGGTGGTACAGAGCCAGATCAGGTCTTACACGCTGGCTGAGCGCACAGCTCATCAGCAGATAACGGCAGTTCGCAACAAGGATCACCAGCGCCATTTCAATATAGGTGCCCGCTTTCAGAATCACATCAAAACCGGCGTATTCCCCCGCGGAAGCGATCGTGAACAGGCTGGCAATAAAGCCCTCCGGCGCCGTCAGGCCGTTTCCGTCCCTTCCCGCGGCAAAAATCCCCAATGAAAACGCCACTGCAAAATACCCCGCGCCGATAGGCAGGCCGTTTTTCATGCCCACCAGCAATGCTTTTCCGCGTTCATTTTCCACACTTCTCACCCTGAATCTGTTTATACTTAGGGAGGATATAAAAAACACCCGTCCCACCATTTCGGAGACGGTATCCTTCCGTGCGGATCATTCTCCGCATACGGAGTATATCCAATTTTGACATACTTTGTCAATATCCTGCGCGCGTAAACATCAAAAGAACAACATTCCGCCCTGTTCGCCTGCCTGATATCTCCGTCCTCTTCCCTGCGGAAAATTTTCGGCGGATCCCGTTTTTCTTCATATACTCTGTTGACGCGTCATTCGCGGAATGATACAATAGTTACGGAAGCAGCACGATGGACCTGCACAGGAGGCGGAACAGCAATGAAAGAATACCGTTCGGTACTTGGCAAAGTATTGCTCATCATCCTTGAACTGGGCAGTATCTTTCTCATTGTGTTCGGGCTGTATGAGGCCTTTGCCAACAGGCTTTTCGATCATATCCGCCCGGCTGATCCGGTCGTTACCGCCAAGGTCCTTTTTGTCACCGTACTCAGCCCTGCTTTGGGAACGGTATATCTCATCCTTTCGATACGCTGGTGGAAACGCCGCGATCAGGAATAAAGCCGGTCTGCTCCGGTTCTGCCGGTCGATCTCAGATCCACGCGCCTGCCGTTTGGGGCAGGCGTTTTCTTATTTTATCCCGTCAGTCAGGCTTTACTTATTCTTACCGGTTTCAGACACAAAGCAGGGGCGGAAAGCATGTTCCGCCCCTGCGCGTCATGCAGACAGCATGACCGTTTTCTATTCACCTGTATAGCAGCAGATCCCGTGCTCCTTCGCGTATATCCACGCGGCGCTGTTTTCTCCGCACATAAACACGATTTCCGTACAGCCGTCAAAGGCGTCCTCCGCGATATCCGTTACGCTGTCCGGTATCACGATAAGCAGCAGACCCGGATCATCCCGGAAGGCCCCCTTCCCGATCACACGGGTGCCCTGCGCGATGATCACCTGCGCTTCCGCGCAGCCGCAAAATGCTTCCTCTTCAATCACCCCCGCGGCAGGAACCAGCAGCACCCCGTCCGCCGGTATTACGCGTTCCTCCCGGATCGAAAGCTCGCAATTCCGGCACGCGATCGGCCCGACAGCACCGTCCCCGCTGCCGGCAGGACGGCAGAACGCCGGCTCAAAGATATGTCCGGCTGCCGGAAGCGGATCGCGCCCCTGCGTGTATTTTCTGCACCGGTCGCAATAAAACCCAGCTGAAAATCCTTCCGTCTCACAGCCGGCGGGAATCTCCTCCGTAGCACGGATATCATGCACCGTTACATTGATCACCGCCTTCGCGCCGCTTTCCGCTGTGATCGTCAGATTGGCTGTTCCGGCCTTGAGCGCCGTTACGGTACCGTTTTCGATACTCAGCACAGCCGTGCTGCCTACAGTGATCTTACAGTTTCCGGATCTGTCCTCCGGGAACTGCGTATACTCCGGCGTATAGACATCTCCCGTATGCAGGATCACGCTGTTTCCGTCAAGCGGCGTGACGCTGTATACCTTTGAAGGATCGTAAACCGTTATTGTTACACTGTCCTTTTTGGAAAGCACGGATGTAGTGACCGACACCGTCGCAGTGCCCGGAGCTCTCGCCGTAACAAGCCCGGTATCGGCATCCACTCTCACATAGGCAGTCGCGCTTGAACCCCATTTCAGTCCCGTCTGCGCGGTATCGGGAAGCACCTCGCACTGCAGCTGCAGTGTTTCACCTGCCGCCAGCAGCAGCTTCTTTTCTCCGATAATGCTGACAGACGCGGGTTTTGAGGGATCGACCACATGCACCGTAAGCGTATCCTTTCGATCCCCCACAAGCGTACGCACACTCAGCGTTGTGGTGCCTGCCTTTTTTCCGGTTATCACCCCGTTTGAGATCGAAAAATAATCCAGTGTGGACGCTGTCCACCGTACGCCCTGCTCTGCTGTATCCGGATATACGGTATAGGAGGGACATACACTTTCTCCGATGTTGACCGTGATCTCATTTTCATCCAGCTTTACCCATTGCGGGATAGCCGGATTGACCACCGTCACCGTCACGGTATCGCTCACGCCGTTCTGCAATTTCACAGTCACCTTTGCCGTTCCGTCCTTCACAGCGGTAACAAGCCCTCCGGATGAAACCGTGGCGATATCCCTTGCGGAGGAGCTCCATGTAAACACGGGCGAAAGCCCCTCATGCATAACGACGGGATGCAGCTGCAGCGTTTCGCCGGGCTGCAATGTGATCTCCTTTCCCTCTTCCACTGTTACCGAACGCAGTACACTGTAATCATGCACATCCACCGTCACGGACGCCGTTTTGCCGTTTTCGGTAACAAACACGATTTCAGCAGTGCCGTCACGAAGACCTGTGACCGTTCCGTCCTGTGATACCTTTGCCGTACGCGGAACAGTGGATACCCATGTGCCTGTACAGCCTTCCGGCTCAGTGACCGCCGTCAGGGTCACGCTTTCCCCCACGGCAATATCTGTTTTTTCATTCGGGATGACCGTGACCCGGCGCGCGGAGGACGGAAACTCCAGCGTTTCGCCCGCGGCTTCTCCGTCTCCGGTAAAGATCTCCACCCGCGTGCCCGGCGGACAGTTCTGCGCGATCCATCGCGCCCCCTCCACGCACAGTCTGATACAGCCATGCGATACAGGTGTTCCGATCGCGTAAACTGATTCAAGGTCCAGCGTTTCAGCCGAGGCGGAATCATACAGATAGGTGTGGAACAGGATCGCACCGCGTATCCGGGTGATCCAACTGATGTAGCTTCCGTCCGCCGAAAGGAACATACCTGTTCTGTCGGATGTATAGGGCGGTTCCGGCAGGTAAAAGGTGCCCTCCGGCGTTGATGTGGGGTTTGAGCCTGTTGAGCAGCGCCAGCGATGCACAAGAAGGTTATCTGATGTACGGTACACCTCGACTGTCTGGCTGCCCTTATCCACGCTGATCCAGTAATAGCCTTCCGCTCTCGCAAACACAGCCAGGAACAGTGCTACAAAGCACACGGCTGATAAAAACAAAAACTTCCTCTTCATCTCTGTCCATCCCTGTTTTTCTGTTCATCCGGCACCTGCACGCCGTCTTCGTCCTCTGTGCATAAATATTCTCATATTTCGATGCCTGTATTCCGCGCTCCGGAAGAGGCGCCGGCAGGCTGTCTGAAAACAGGCTGTATACTGTGTCTGTACTCCAGTCGTCACCGTGTCAGTCGCCTGGTCTGCGGATATCTACGGTTAAGTATAACATTCCGGGTACGATTCGTCAAATATACTCTTGATTTTTTACATTTATTCTGCTGTTTGTGTGACTTTTTTCATATACTCAGCGTGAGCGCATCGCAAAAGCGAATTGACAACCGCCTGAAATGATCCTATAATGACAGCGTTGATAAAGGATGGATCCATAAAACGCGAACCGTTACAAAAAGTAAAGGAAGGTAAGCTTATGGCAAGTATTTCCATTAACCGAAAAAGAAGCACGGGCACGATCAGCAGGTACATCTACGGTCACTTTGCCGAGCATCTCGGCAGATGCATCTACGGCGGCATCTTTGTGGGCAAGGACAGCCCGATCCCCAATGTAAACGGCATCCGTACCGATGTTGTGGAAGCCATGAAGGCGATCAGGCTTCCCGTCATCCGCTGGCCGGGCGGCTGTTTCGCGGATGAATATCACTGGCGCGACGGGATCGGTGAGCAAAAAAACCGCAAGCGTATGGTGAATACCAACTGGGGCGGCGTGGTGGAGGACAATTCCTTCGGAACGCATGAATTTCTGGATCTTTGCGCTCAGGTGGGCTGCGAGCCTTATATCACCGGCAATGTCGGCAGCGGCTCTATTCGTGAAATGAGCGAATGGGTGGAATATATCAATTCGGACGGCGATTCCTCCGTTGTTCAGGAAAGATGGAAAAACGGACGGAAAGACAGCTGGGGCGTCAAATTCTGGGGCGTAGGCAATGAAAACTGGGGCTGCGGCGGCAATATGGAGCCGGAATACTATGTAAATGAGTATCGCCGCTATCAGGGCTTCTGCCGCCAGTACGGAAAGAACCGCCTCTTCAAGGTGGCCTGCGGCCCCAGCGGAGATGACAGCCACTGGACCGAGGTGCTGATGAGCAAGGCCGCGAAAATGATGGACGGTCTGAGCCTGCATCACTATACCGTGTGCGGGGATACCTGGGAGAAGAAAGGCAGCGCCACCGCATTTACCGATGAGGAATACTACCGCACCATGTACAAGGCTGCCACCTATATGGAGCATAATGTGACCAGCCAGAGCGCCATTATGGACCGTTACGATCCCGAAAAGCGTGTGTGGCTGATGATCGATGAGTGGGGCAACTGGTTTGATGTGGAGCCGGGCACCAATCCGGGCTTCCTGTATCAGCAGAACACCATGCGTGACGCCGTATCCGCCGCGATCATCATGGATATTTTCAACCGCCACTGTGACCGTGTAAAGATGGCGAATATCGCGCAGACCGTTAATGTGCTTCAGGCCATCATCCTCACCGAAGGCGAGAAAATGGTGCTTACTCCCACGTATTATGTATACGACCTTTACAAGAACCACATGGACGCGAAGGAGCTGGATTGCTTCGTAAACGCCGAAACGACCGGCATCGGCAATTGGATGACCGCCGGGATCACAGCCTCCGCCAGTGAAAAGGACGGAAAGATCACTCTGACCGTCAGCAATGTGGACAACGCGAAGGCGACTGAAGTGGTGATCGATCTGGGCAATGACGCCATTACCGGTGCGGAAGGCCGTGTCCTTTCCGGCAGGATGGATGAGTTCAACGATTTTGAGAAGCAGCCTCTGGCGATCAAACCGCTGGAAGGGCTGAAAATTGAAGACGGCAAGCTTACCGTAACACTGCCCGCCTGCTCTGTATCCGAGATCACACTTTACTGAGAGTAAACATGTACACAAAGGGAGGGGATCGCACTGTGGAAAACGAGGTTTCCGAAAACGCGCGGTCCCTTCCCCTTTTTCATGGAGAAATACCGAAAAAGCCCTGTGTAAAATGCCTTATCCGGGAGCTTCCCGATGAGAAAGACCTGCACAAAGCCATTCAGGAGCTTTTAGAGCAAATGGACCCCTGTGAAAAAGCTGACAGCACGCTGTACGAGAAACGCCTGTCCGCCTGCGGGGAATGTCCTTATCTCAGCCGCGGCACCTGCGGCAAGTGCGGCTGCTATGTAGAGCTGAGATGCGCTAAGCGGCGGCTGTCCTGCCCTGATGTGCCGCCGCGATGGGAAAAGGAAGCGACGAAATAACATCCGAAGCAGCAAAAGCACCTCCTTTCCGGAAGGGTTCCATAAACAGTATCAGCCGGAAATTCAGAAAAGGCATCTCCATGCCGGATCGGTCAATACTGTATCAGCAAGAAAACATAATAAATCCCTGTTTGAAGAGCTTGATGAAACCTGCACTTTGGGTAAATATGAAATATTTTACCCGAATCTGATAGTTGAAAACAAAGATCATCATCCCATTGGAAAAATGGCAGGATGCACAGAGCGTACCCGTAGAAAGTGCGTCCCGGCCTGTATGAAGGATTGATCCTGAATAGCACCTTGGGTGGGCCGGATGAACAATATCAAAGCAAGGGCTGAGGAAATCGTACAGGCTGACATCATTGTTACAATCAATCCGCCTGTCTCGCTGCCTGATCGAACAATGATCAGGCGGTTTTTCTGTCGTATAAGCCGCATTTATCACCGGAAAATTGCCGTTCCAAAATCATACAACGCTGTCACTGAATGCATGCAATAAGCGCTGTATGCTATGCAGAATGCGAATTTTCCTTTGAAAGCGGTGCTCTTTATCAAAAACGGGACCTTTCCCTGTCCGGCAGAAATCCATGTGAGTGTTCAGAACAGGAGCAGCGAACACAGAGAACAAAACGGCCGCATGGAGCACAATGTCATTGGCTTCATCCCGATCCATAAGCTGACAGAAAAGCAAACGGCGTGATCGAAATCACGCCGCCTGGGACTGAGAGCCCCCTTTGGGGGGCTTTTCGTATGTCTTGATCTGTCAGTATTTCAGTTTATCCTGTGCCACGGCCAGCAGATGCTCTCCGTACAGGCTTTTTCCGTATACCTTTGCTGCCTCCGTCAGCGTGTCTTTGCTGATAAATCCGCTGATATAGGCGATCTCCTCCGGTGCGCTGATGATGATTCCCTGTCTGGTCTGGATCGTTTCCACAAAATTGGCTGCCTGAAGCAGTGAAGACACAGTGCCCGTATCCAGCCAGGCAAAGCCGCGTCCCAGAAGCTGCACATCCAGCAGCCCGTCGTCAAGATACATCTCATTCAGTGTCGTTATCTCCAGCTCACCGCGTGCCGACGGCCTGACCTGATTTGCTCTCCCGCAAACATCCGCCGGGTAAAAGTAAAGACCAGTCACCGCGTAATTGGATTTCGGGCGCGCGGGCTTTTCCTCAATGCTCATCACCTTGCCGCTCCCGTCAAACTCCACCACTCCGAATCTTTCCGGATCCGGCACATAATAGCCGAACACAGTTGCCCTGCCGTTCTTTTCCGCGTTCACCACGGCCGCTTTCAGCATTTTTCTGAACCCGTTGCCGAAAAAGATATTGTCTCCCAGCACCATCGCCCCGGTCTCACCGCAGAGAAACTCCTCCCCCAGGGTAAACGCCTGGGCAAGACCGTCCAGTGAAGGCTGTACCTTATAGCTCAAATGGATACCGAACTGGGATCCGTCCCCCAGCAGTTCCTCAAACCTCGGCGTATCGTTCGGTGTTGAAATGATCAGGATATCTCTGATCCCCGCCAGCATGAGCGTAGACAGCGGATAATAGATCATGGGTTTATCATAGATCGGAAGAAGCTGCTTGGAAGTCACCCTGGTAAGCGGATAAAGACGGGTTCCGCTTCCGCCTGCCAATATGATCCCCTTCATCGTCTCATCTCCTCAAATATGCCGTCGTTCATTCCCGGCCATCTGCTGTCCTTTTCGCTCAGCTTCAGCGGCACACCGTCCACCGTGCAGCCTGAAGCGTCCGCAGTACCGTGACAGGCTCCGGTCACTCCGGGCCACACGATCCCGATCGCGGGATCATTCCAGGCCAGACCGCCTTCATCATCCGGATGATAGAAATCATCACATTTATAGCAAAACTCGGCGGTATCCGAAAGCACAAGAAAGCCGTGAGCAAAGCCGCGCGGTATCAAAAACTGTTTGAAGTTCTCCGCCGTCAGCAGTTCTCCATGCCATCTTCCGTAGGTCGCTGAGCCCGGACGAAGGTCTACCGCCACATCGAATACCGCTCCCCTGATGACCCTCACAAGCTTTGTCTGCGGGAATTTCTTTTGAAAATGCAGCCCCCGGAGCACGCCCTTCGTACTCATGCTTTGATTATCCTGAACAAATGTGATATCAAAGCCGGCTTCTCTCATATCGCGTTCGGAATATGTTTCAACAAAATAGCCTCTCGTATCACCATGCACGGCAGGAACGATCACACACAGCCCCTGTATTCCGTCCAGATCCCTTTCTACACTTATTTGACCCATCCTACAGCTGCGCCTCCTTCAAAAACCTGCTTACGGCATCATCCCATGCCGGCAGCGGAGCAAACCCGGCGGTGATCAGTTTCTGTTTGTCCATTCTTGAATTCCTCGGTCTCGGAGCGCCGGCAAGGCCGTATTCTTCAGATGTGACCGGAATAACGGTCGTTTTCAGCCCGTACAGGCGATACGCCTCGCAGCAGAGATCGTACCAGGAGATGAAGCCGCCCGGTGTTTTTTCCGAATTTGTCACATGATAGCAGCCGTACTTCCCGGTCTCGATTATATCCGCGAGAAGCCTTGCCAGATCCAGCGTATAGGTAGGCGTTCCGATCTGATCGTTTACCACTCTTACCGTATCATGTGTCTTGCCGATATTGATCATCGTTCTGATAAAGTTTTTTCCGTTCAGGCCGAATACCCACGCGATACGAACGATGAAGTATTTATCGAGCGCCGCTTTTACCGCCAGTTCCCCGTCAAGCTTGCTTTTGCCGTAAACATTCAGCGGAGCGCAGCATGGATCATCCGGCTGCCACGGGCGTTCACCTTTTCCGTCAAACACATAATCCGTGCTGATGTACATAAGCTTCGCGCCAACAGCCCTTGCCGCTTCCGCGATATTCCGCGTTCCGAGGTGATTGACGGCGTCTACCGTTTCAAGGTTTTCCGCTTTTTCCGCCGCGTCCACAGCCGTCCACGCTGCACAGTGGATAACGGCGTCCGGCCTTATTTCGCCCATGACCCTCATCACCGCGTCCCTGTCTGTGATGTCCAGCTGCACATAGGGAGCCACTGTTACCGCGCTCGCGTCGGCTATTCCGCTGTACTCCGGCGCGATATCGCTTCCTACAGGCGAATGCCCGCGCGCGGATAATTCATTTACAACATCGTGCCCCAGCTGACCTGAAGCCCCGGTAACCAGTACTTTCATGCTTATTTATCCTTCCTCCGGATGAAGCACCGATGGGCTGTTTGAAAATGATCCGTATACATTTTCAAACTTATATCTCTTTTCTGTTTCCGTACATCTGCCGGTAGTACTGCTGATACTCACCGCTTGTCACATGCTCCACCCACGGCGCGTTATTCAGATACCAGTCGATGGTCTTCACGATCCCTTCATCAAACCCGGTTTCCGGATACCAACCGAGATCCGTCCTGATCTTGCCCGGATCGATCCCGTAACGCCTGTCATGGCCCATGCGGTCCTCCACATGTCTGATCAGCCCCTCGTTGATCTCCGGGTCCTTCAACCTTTTCCCTACCTGCTCAATAATGGTCTTTACGATAAAGATATTGGCCCTTTCGTTATGACCGCCGATGTTGTATACCTCGCCGTCTTTTCCTGCGCTGCATACCAGGTCGATGGCCTTGCAGTGATCATCCACATACAGCCAGTCACGCACCTGCATACCATCTCCGTATACCGGGAGCGTTTTGTGTTTTTTCACATTTTCGATCATCAGCGGGATCAGCTTTTCCGGAAACTGACAGGGCCCGTAGTTATTGCTGCAGCGGGTAATATTGACAGGCATGCCGTAGGTATCGTGAAAGGCCTTAACAAAATGGTCCGCCGAAGCCTTGGACGCGGAGTAAGGGCTGTGGGGATCTACCGGTGTGGTCTCTGTAAAGAAGCCCTCCGCGCCAAGCGCGCCGTACACCTCATCGGTACTCACCTGCAGATATTTCTTTCCTTTTCTCCAGGTCTTCTGTCCGGCGTCATACCACATTTCCCTGCAGCAATGAAGAAGCGAAACTGTTCCGCACACATTGGTATCCACAAAAATCATCGGATCGCTGATAGAGCGGTCCACATGGCTCTCCGCCGCGAAATTGATCACATAATCCGGATCATATTCGCGAAGCAGGCCGGATACCAGTTCTCTGTCACAGATGCTTCCGTGCACGAAAACATACCGGTCATCATCATTGATCTCTTTCAGATTTTCAAGGTTGCCGGCATAGGTCAGCGCGTCAAGGTTGATGATACGGATATCCGTGTGCTTCTTCAGCATATACCGTACCATATTGGAACCGATAAAACCCGCACCGCCTGTAATCAAATAAGTGATCATGCGCATTCCTCTCTCCCCTGCTTCGTGTTTTCTCTTTTGCTTATCTCCATGTCGGGTCGGTATTTTTCACGCTCCTGATCTTCGCGCGCTCCGCTCTGTCACGGGTGTTCTTCATGCCGTCTGCTGCCCGCGGCGCTGTCAGAACCACAGCCGCTTCCGGTGTAACTATTTATCCGCTTCCCCGCGGCTGCTCTCTATCACTCTTTTTGCTCTTCGCACAAAGCCGTCCAGCGTGCGTACCTTCTTGTTGCCGAGCATGACCTGCAGAACAGACCGGTCGCTTTCTGTAACGATCTTATATATTTTCGCGGTCTCCCACTTTTGCATTCCCACTCTCAATATATCCGCCGTTTTGCCGTTATGTGCTCTCTTTTCCTCGTTTTTGATATTATTCGCGACACACTTCAGAAAGCTGCAATAATCCTCATCCTTTATACGCGTCCCCCGATTGCTGAATCTTTCCGGAAACAGCGATACAAGCTTTGATAGCGTCAGCTCCGTGAAAAACAGGTTGTTCAGCGCTTTTGCCTCCTTCAGGAGTTCATCCGCGTCCGGGCTGTACAGCAGCAAAAGCGTATAGCAGTCAATGATCCATTTCAGATGTCTTTTCATATGCGCCAGTACACAGATGTCCTGACCGCGGTTCACCAGCTGATGGAGGAGCATATCCTTCGGCGACAAAACATACACCCTGCTTCCGAGATATGTGCAGGTGATAAATCTGTCATGGATATCCGATCCGGTCTCTCCGCCGTTTTTATAGATTGTACGATGTACATCCATATCCAGATGCTCAGAGGTGACCTCAACATGATAGCCTGTATCGCCGCTGAAGCTGAAGCCGATCTCATAAAAAAGAGAAAGCGCTTTGTCAAACTGTTCCGGCGGGATATATATGTCGATGTCCCCCATCATTCTGGGAAGCCCGGGTGCATAATAGCACAGATATGCCGCGCCCTTCATCAGCAGCGGGGTGATCCCGTTTTCATTCAGTACCCTGAACACCCTGGACATAGTCGGGATCTTGTTGAGGTTTTGGATCTTATAGGTCCTCAAAATGAGCTGAAAGGCACGGATCTGCTCATCGCTATAGCCCTGAAAGCCGCATTGCTGAGCATTATAGGCAAGGAACAGGGAATAATCGGAATCCATGTCAAACCGGAAACCGCCGGTCTGTTCCCGGTTCAGCAAATGATGAAGAAAAGCCTCTTCCTCAGCGGGAAGCTGATCATCCCATATGATACCGGAATACTTATTGATCTTCGCCTGCGTATCCATTCGGAAACCGTCCTTTTTTGCTTGATCTTTCTGAGCGGATCATTTGCCGGACATCGTTTTCTCCAGATACTGCTTTCGCAGCAATCTGGCATAATCGCGATACTCTTCCTTTTGATGGTTCCGTCCGAAATTGCCGCCGTGGATCCTTCTTTCACAGGTGATCCTGTCCGTCTTGCTGATCCGGATCCCGTGCCTTGCACATCGTCCGGTCAGATCGATCACATCCCCGGTAATCACCGTTTCGTCAAACAGCCCGATCACGTCAAACACATCTTTTCGAAACAGCACCGCGCCTGTCAGGATGCCGCGGAACGGTTCCTTATGGCAGAATGCGCGATCCTCCTCCGACTGGGCAAAATCCTCAAGCCTTGCCATCACGATCTGCGCGTCCGCGCTCTTCAGCTCGTTCAAAAGCTCCTCCAGCGCGTTCGGTTTCAGCCGGTCATCCTGGTCTATCGTCAGGAAATACTCTCCCTGCATCATCTGAATGCCGGTGTTTTTTCCCGCTACCTGTCCCCTGTGCACCTCATTCACGATCACCCGCGCGCCCATTTCTTCTGCAAGGCGAACGGTGCCGTCCCCGGACAGGTCATCAACAACGATCACCTCATGCGGCACAGTCTGCACGGCAATGCTCTGAAGGCATTCCTTCAGATAAGCCTCACCGTTATAGGTGGGAATAACGATACTGATCATATCCTTCATCATAGCTTTTTCCCCGTCAGCAGTTCCTGCCGGATCAGGAACGCATAAAACTCATTATCCGTCATGGCCGGCAGTATCTTTTTCCCGACAGGGGTCACGGTTCCCCCGTATACACTGTCAGGATATTTCTGATTGACATATTCCAACTGCTTCAGATAGCGCTGACTGATGTATTTTACCTTGGCATAGGAGGAGTGATGAGCGCAGTCAAAGCGTACCGCTTCCACGGGAATGCCGTGATCCCGGTTCGCGCTGATACAGAAATCCTCCGCGTAAAGATCGAAAAGCGTGTTTTCGTCAAACCTGAGACCGTATTTCCGCACCAGAGACGAATGCACCATCAGGCACATACAGTCCAGTGTATCAACGCCCATATCCCTGTGCTGATAAACAAAATTCTGATACAGGGTGTTGTCATCCGTCTTTTCGTACACGCTTCCCTTTTGGCTGACGAACATCTTTCCTTTGTTGAAATACGCTCTGGCTCCCACAGGCCCGTATATTACAGAGGGATCCAGCCGGCTGAGCACATCGGACGGGAAGGTCAGAAACTCAAAATCACTGTGCATCAGAATAAACCAGGCGTCCTGTGAATAGTCGTAGCCGTTCAGAAACTCGTTATATACAACGCTGATGGGCCTGTTCTTCTCCCGGTTATCCACCAGACGGCAGGTAAGCTTCTTTTCCCGCTTCAGAAAAGCGTTTTGAACGATGTACTTTTCAGCGACCTCCTTCGCAATGAAGGGCACCACCACGACACACGCGGCTGAAGCAGGTTCTTTCACGCTGTCCCGGTTCTCATAAAACACATCGCTCAGAGCGTCCCGTGCAAGCATCTGTTCAAAAAAGGCCTTTTTGCCGCCTGCCAGCACATCCGAAAGCAGCGGCGCCGTCATCTGCAGTTTTTTGAGTACCTCACTTTTACATCTGCAGATATCATACCATTTGAAAGCGAAATCTGAGCAAAGCAGCTTGCCTTCTGTTTCGGGGCAGCGCTTGATCCGCTCATACGCGTGCAGGATATAGGAGAAGTAATAGAACAGATAGCAGTTCCTGTCCCGCTCAAACAAACCGGATTCTTCTATTTTTCCGAGGATATAGGCAAAAATGGCCAAAGCGGACTTCAGCTTGTGCAGCGGCGTTATCTCCGAATCACCGCTGTCCTGATGCATGATATGATAGTATGCGGCGTCATGTATCGCCGCCACCTTATTGCAGGCCATACAGGCGTCAAACAGAAATTTCAGATCTCCGCCCAGCGGATATCCTTCCGGAAGCTCGATATGGTTCTCCCGGATAAGCGTTCTTCTGTAAATCGCCGTCCACCAGTCTCCGGAAAAGTACAGCGGATTGCTCTCGACCGCGTAAGGCCTTCTTACCCATTTCTGACCGCTGTACAGATACTCTACAGCGTCTCCCTTCACAATATCCGCGCCGGTCTCCGTTGCCTTGCTGTACAGCCGCTCATAAAAATACAGGTCAAGCAGATCATCCTGATCCATGAACGCGATATATTCGCCGACAGCCGCACGGATACCGATGTTTCTCGCCCTGGATTCCCCGCCGTTTTCGCTGCAGTCAATAACGCGCACACGGTCATCCTGGCTCTGATATTCGTTCAGTATGGCAAGCGAACCGTCCGTCGAACAGTCATTCACGCAGATGATCTCGATCGCTCCGAGAGACTGCACCGTCAGGCAGTCCAGCGTCCGTCTCAGATACTTTTCGCCGTTATATACCGGTACGATCACGGAAACCCAGATTTTGCCGTCCGCGTGTCTCTTTCCCAAAAAGGCGGTGTAATCCTCCCTCAGACGGTGAAGTTGCTCCTCGCTTACTGATGTGTAAAAGTTGCATGTAGCGTTGAAGACCTGCCTTGCAACGATGTATTTGCTTTCTTCAGACAGCCTGAACTGTCCGAGGCAGGCGAACAGCTCCGAAATTGAGCGGAACAGATCATTGATCCTGTCCGGCGTCAGGTTGCGGGACAGGCTCATCGCGACATTTCTGTAATAATACTTTGCCCCGTCCACCACCTTCACAGCGGATAACCCCGCCGCCAGCGTAAGCGTAAAAAAGGAATCCTCAAAATAGGAGATCCCCTCCGGGAAATGGATACCGTTCTGTACCACCCATTCTCTCCGGTATATCGCGCTTGTGAATCCGTATCCGAAGTACATGGGATTTCCCGTCTTTTTGATATCATCATTCACATCGCAGTTGGTATTCAAAGAACACCGGTTCTGCCCGGCATCATAATCCCACACCTCACCCTTTACGCATTCATATCCCGGGGCGGCCATGACCAGCTTCTCAAAGAAATCGCTGTCAACAAAATCATCCGCGTCCACAAAAGCGATGAACTCCCCGTGTGCCGTTTGGATGCCTTTGTTTCTGGCGGCACTCACGCCCTGATTGCGCGTCTGAGATATCACAAGAATACGGCTGTCCTTCGCCGCGCATTCGGAAAGGATCTTCGCGGAGCCGTCTGTGGACCTGTCATCGATACAGATGATCTCAATATCACGCAGCGTTTGCTTCAGCAGAGAATCCAGACAATCTCTCAGATATTGTTCCTTGTTATAAACAGGAACGATTACGGATACTGTACACATATTTACTTCAGAGCCTCGGCATCCGGCTTCCATCCTATTTCTTCCTTCACCTGATGGATGGGGTCGGCAAGCAGAAGCTCAGAAGCGTCAAGATATTCGGAGAGCACAAAGTCGAGCTCGTCATTCGTGAATTCATCAATGTCAAAGCTGACGGGAGCACAGGCGGAGCCGTCTTCCGCAATGAACCCCTTGGACACCAGCTGTTCCACAAACGCATAATATTTCGTCTTGATCTCCTCGCTGAAGCCCTTTACCTGTGCCATTTTAGAGAGCAATTCCTCCGTATCGGCACCGTTCACAATGTTTTCATATACCTTCGTAGAAAGCAGATTCATTCCGAAATATACGCCGCTCTCCATTTCGATCAGAATAGCGATACCGTCCGTCACATCAGAAAAAACCTTCTCATCATTCAGTCTGTACTTCATTTTTTTCGTACTCCCTTCTCTCAACAAATTCCTTCAGCAGTTTCGCGTTTTGTTCAATATCTCCGGATAACCCGATATAGTAGCAGTCAAACCGGTTGATCATACCGATCAGCTTTCTTGTTCCCGATGTATCGTGTTCAGAATTCATCTGAACAGCGGTGCTGTGAAGCATCTGCGTCACAGCCCGGCCCTTTTCCGATGCTGTCGCTTTCCGGATAAAGGGCTTTTCGCAATCCACGATCTCCGGGAAAACCAGCGCCTTTATCGGATAGTGTTTTCTGAACCTGTCATGCATGCAGGCAATATTGAACACAAATTTATCCTTGCGGGCGTTTTTACCCAGTTTCACCGCCTGAGTCAGCTGATCCTGCATTTTTTCGGTCATAAACGGGGACAGCGTGATGATCGAATACAGCGGAGAAGCATATACCTGATCGTCCGCGTCCTTTTGAAGAAGCAGATAATCATCGGAAACATACTCCATCCCGAGGTACATGGAAAGCACCGTCAGCGTTGATTTTCCGCGCTGTCCTCTCGCGCACAGCAGCACGCCTTCACCGTTCATTCCCACCGCCGCGCCGTGTACCAGTGACGAGCTTTCGGTGTTCAATATCTGATAGAATGTGTGGACGAGAAAATGCCCCTGCTTGATGAATTCCTCATACTGCAGGTTTTTTACCCCGTAATAGTAGGTTTCCGTCAAAGGATCATATTCCCGTATGATATCCGGGGCGGCGGCGTCTTCCTCTTTCCATAATACGATCGTCGCATCATAATGGTCAGAGGCCTCCGTGCTTACGATATAGGGGATCTGGTTCCGGATGTGTTCAAAAAACTCCTCCGAATATACAAGCAGCCTGACTCTTTTGATATGCAGATCAAGATACAGTACCTTCGCGCTGCCGTGACCCGCCTCGATATATCGCTTCAGCGCTTTGATTTCAAAAGCCATCTTTTTACCTTTCCAAGCTTATGCCGTAAATTCATTTTCAGGATCGCGGCATCAAAACCGATCTCCGGTTTTTTGCCTTCACAGTACCGGTACACATCATATACATAGCATATCAGGTTGCATCCGGCCTGACCGTACCGGAGCGCGCGGTACAGCTCCAGATAGATGATCTCCGCCACATAGCGCTCCTTCGGGACCAGATATGCCCTGTTCATCAGCCGCACGGGTTCCGGGTCTTTCAGGATCCTTCCCGCCCTTTTTCTGCCGATCAGCCTGACAAGCCCCTTTTCATCCATAAAGGGATGAGCCGCGCCAAACGGCCTTACCGTATCCGGATATTTGATCCTGAGCAGCAGATCCGCGTCGGCTGTCACCGCGTCCGGCGGCCAGCGCATCATGGCTGTGGCGTTCTGAAAGCGGTAGAAATCCGCCAGGCCTCTGATACGCGGAACGGACGGACTGTCCGTTTCTCCAAGGCCGAACCTGTCCAGCAGATCATTGAGTAAAAATGTGGCAACGGACGATTCCCGATCAATATCATATTGCTTCAGAAACCCGGCCGTCTCCTCTTTCACTACATCGCTCCGGGTCAGCAGATCGATCAGCTTTCTCTCTGTATCGGTCAGCGCGGATAACGCGTCTTTCAACAATTTACGGCTTATCATGAATAAACCTGCCGTCCTCCATCCTGTAGATAAAATCGCATCCCTTCAGCGTCTGCGGCCTATGCGCGATGATCAGCATGGTTTTCTTTCCCTGAAGCGCTTCAATGGACCGCAGCACGCCTTCCTCCGTCTTCAGATCCAGAGCGGAAGTGGCCTCATCAAAGATCAGCAGATCCGGATCGTGATACAGCGCTCTGGCGATCCCGATCCGCTGTCTCTGGCCGCCGGAAATGCGTACTCCGTTTTCTCCGATATCCGTATCGATCCCGTCGGGAAGCGAAGCAACAAATTCCTCAAGCTGGGCGGCCTTTATCACTTCTCTGATCACATCCTCGCGGATCTCTTCTTCCGGTACACCGAATGCAATATTATTCTTTATCGTATCTCCCAGAATGTAGATGGATTGCGGAACATAGCCGATGCGGATGGGATAATGATCGATATTCACATCCACTTCCATATCATCAAAGGCGATCTTTCCCTGTTTGGGAAACAACAGTCCCAGCAGCACATCGGCGGATGTTGTTTTTCCGATACCGGACAGCCCGATGATGCCGACGGATTTTCCCACGGGGATCGTAAGAGAAGCGTTGTCCAGCACCTTTCTGTCACTGTCCGGATACTGATAAGTGACATTGCGCAGCTCGATGCTTTTTTTCAGTTTCATTTCAGACAGCGGTTTTTCCGAAGCGTTTTCCCTGATCGAGCAGTAATTCTCCGACACCTTATCCACTGCCGCTTCATTGAACGCGATCGCGTAGTATGCCCCGATGATCACCTTGACAGACGGGATAAGCTTCAGAGAGGCGACAGCGAACGCCCCCACCGTGGAGATCAGGTTGTTGATATCAGAATTATTCAGATACAAAAGCAGTACATACAGCAAAACCGTTGAAACACACACGCATTCCGTGACCGCGTGAGGGATGCGGTGGATCACGGTGTTCTTCCGGTCCGCTTCGATCACCTTTTCACCGTTTTTCCGGAATTCCTCATTGAAATAAGGCTGTGTTCTGGTGATCTTTACGATCTTGATGCCCTGCACGGCCTCCAGCAGGTTTTTGTAATTCTTTGTCGCGTGCTCCACCAGGATCCTTCCCTGTTTTTTCAGGGTAGGCTTTACCACAGTGACCAGTAAAACAGACAGCCCCGCCATCATCAGCATCACAACAAGGGTCATCGACGGATTGATAACGAACAGAACAACGGCGATCCCGACCGTCAGTAGGAAATTGGAGCATACATCCATCAGCGTGCCCAACAGGTTGAAGGTTCTGTTGCAGTCATCCGAAACCTCGCGGATGATCGCGCCGGACTGCGCGTTCAGGAAATACTCGTAAGGTCTGTTCAGTATATCCGAAAATATCTTTCTCTGTACGATATGCCTTGATTTGCAGATGAAATCATACCTGATTCTGCATTCGATCAGCATAAATATATTTTTGATCAGAAACACGCCGATCAGCGCGGCAATACAAAACACCACAAATGTACTTTGGTTTTCAATATAAAAAAATGAGCAGATCGCGGATACGAGCGGATTGCCGGTCAATATGTCTTTATCCATAATGGAAGTGATCAGCGGAACAACCAGGGAAATGCTCAGCGCCTCAAAAAGCGTCTCCGCGAACATCATGATGAGGATCAGCGGAAATACGGATTTCTTCCGTTTATCCAGCAATCCATACAGCTTTTTCAGTGTCTTTATCATATCGATCATCCTGTTCAAGTGTTCCTGATCCCCGGTGCGGATCAGGATGTATATACAGAAGTATTATATACATATATTGTTTCGTTTGCAATCTTAAAACTACAGCTGTTCATTATGCCGGCAGTCGATACGCAATGAACAGAAAGACAGCGCATTCCCGTTTTGCCGTTAAAAAAGAACCGCGATCTGAAATCACGGTTCCCTGCGGGGACTGAGACTGTATGTCCGTTCTATACTGCAGGCAGATAATCACAATGTACTGCGTTTATCATTACGCAAAAACCTATAGCCCGTCCTCCGGAAGGGCACCGATGGGCTGTTTGAAGATCGGCCGACACGATCTTCATACTTTCAGCCTGTCAAAATTACGGCACATCCACTCTGTCATCCTGATATTCGTCTCCCAAACGGCTTGATATTTTTCTTTTCCGGCAAACCAGGCGGCGGCGATGAACTGGTTTGCCAAAAGGATATACGGGACCGCCTCTTTTTCTCTTTCTGTCATCTTTACGACAGAATCATATCCGTACATGATCCCCTGCAGAATGGCGATCCATTTTTCACACCTTTCATCGTTTCCGGCTTCAAAGGTCTCGGATAGTATTGCCGATGCCGCGTAGCAGGGATCATATATTCTGACAGACCGTTTGCTCAAATCGAAATCTATAAATCCCCATTTATCACCATTCATAATGATATTGCCCGGGTTCGGGTCCCGGTGAATGATCTGCGCAGGCAATCCGGGATACAGCTCATCAAATTTTTCCAAAAAGGAGTTCAAAAAACCTCTGTCGATATTCAGCATCCCGTCCATCGCCGGTACTGCCCATGTATGAATATCCCTGTTCACATCCAGTTCATCCACCGGCACATCAATTTTTGCCAAGGCAATGCTCAATTGCCCTACAATCTCCCCCACAAGCCTTGCTTTATCCCGTTGGTCTCCTTCATACAAAGCGCTTGCTTTGATGCGCTGCCCGTCCAGGCGCGTACTGAGCACATAGTAAACGGATTCTTCTTCAATACAGCATCTGCCGTCAAGCGCCGGAACGACCTGTGCCGATAACAAACCGGTGCTCTCAAGAGCATCTGCGATATCGACCGTCTTTTTTGCCGTACCCGGATTTGCGGTATATTTCAGCACATATTTATCTCCGACATACTTTGCGTGATCACTGACCGCTCCGGTCTCCGCATAGACAACATCGGAGATCCGTTCATTTTCCATTCCCCAATACTTCAGAATCTCTTTTACCTTCTTCGGGCTCATAAGAATATGTTCCTCCTGAATAATGTTGATGCGATAAGGCTTTCTCACCCTGTACCTGCTCAGATACTCCCCCGGCGTATACCCGATCTCACGAACAAAGGACTTATAAAAACCCGCATAGGTCTCAAACCCGTATTCCAGCGCGACATCAATCATCTTCCTGCTCCGCTCTCCGGTTGAGGTATCTGTGTCTGTCTGAAAATGATCCGTATACATTTTCAAGCTGCGATCCATACCGATCTCATATATTGCATACAGCAATCTCCTTCTGGATATATACTGCATTACCGGCATACCTACGGCGCTTTGAAACAGCCTGTAAAAATGGGACAGCGAAAACCCGGCCATTCTGCTCAGTTCTTCCGCGCAGATATCTGTTTTCAAATGTTCATCAATGTAATCCAGTGTTTTCTGTATTGCCTCCCTGTCCACTGGAGCACCACCTCCCCGTATCACCTGCGGCCGCGAATATATTATATGACATTTTTTCAAAAAAACATTTCCCGTTTTGCCATTTTCACGGCAGCGGAATGGTTTTTTCCGGCCAATCACTGTTCCCCTTCAGCGGCCCCCGCGCCTGCTTTTGATCAGCATCGGGAGGCCTGTACCTGTCCGCTGTCTCATATGTGAGGACACTCTTCCGGCATCAGAATACCGGATGCGGTATCTGACGCCCGGAAAAGGAGGCACAGCAGCGGTAGGCCTCTTGCCATCCATATCAACTTGACCTCTGCCTCCCTCATTTCGTTTACTTATAACAACCCGGTTTTCTGATGGCCGGGCTGTTTTTCTGTCTGTAAGCTTACGGACGGCGTACAGCCTCACCGGGGAAAATCATCATCCTCCGTATGCTCCGGTATGATTTCTTCTCCCGGATCTACCGGTCCGGGAGCAAAGAAAAACCCGGAAAGCCTTGATAAAGACTTTCCGGGCAATGGTGGGATTAGTAGGGCTCGAACCTATGACCTCCACGATGTCAACGTGGCGCTCTAACCAACTGAGCTATAATCCCGAGCGCGTATAGAATATTAACATATACGCGTTGGTTTGTCAACTGTTTTTTTATATGATCGCAAATGATTCCCGCGTTAGGCGTACAGACCGGTTTCAGGCTTCGCGGCGGTCCGAAGCGTTCCCGCGACGGGTAATTTGCCGCAGAGCGGTCTTTCACATTTCTGTTATTCTGTCAGGTCACGCTGAATAGAAGCTGGCTGTAGGAAGGATAAGGCCACTTCGTGCTGTCGCAGATCAGCTCCAGCTGATCCGCCGCGCTTCTCAGCTCATTCATCGCCGGGATCACCGCTTCCTTATAGCAGCCCGCTCTGGCAGTGATACAGCTGCCGGCGGCTGCCTGCCGCATCGCTTCGGCAAGAGAGGCGATGCTCCGGTTCAGCCGCGCCGCAAGCTCGCACATTCTGCTCAGCAGTTCCTTTTCCGGTGTAACATCCAGCCCGGCATCCGCGCCAAGCACCGCGCTGAGCGCTTCCGCGGTTTCCTTTTTGCACCGTATCACAGCGGGAAGAATTTCCTGTCTGGCCATGCGAAGCATCGTTTCCGCTTCGATGCGGATGATCTTCGCGTAATTGCCGATCAGGATCTCATACCTGCCTTCCATCTCCGCCTTAGAGAACACGCCGTGCCGCTCAAACAGCGCCACATTCTTATCATCCAGCATATGAGAAAGCGCGTCCGGCGTGGTGGGCAGGTCTATCAGACCGCGTGCCGCCGCTTCCACCTTCCAGGCCTCATCATATCCGTTTCCGTTAAAGAGGATGCGCTTATGCTCCCGGATCACGCTGCAGATCAGCGTATGCAATGCGTCGTTGAAATCCTCCGCTTTTTCCAGCACATCGGCAAACTGGCGCAATTCCTCCGCCACCGCGGTATTCAGCACCGTATTGGTATCGGAAATGGACGCGGATGAGCCGAGAGAGCGGAACTCAAACTTATTGCCCGTAAAGGCAAACGGAGAGGTACGGTTGCGGTCCGTTGAATCCTTGGGGAAACGCGGAAGGGTGTGTACCCCTACCTTCATCACCGTTTTCTCCCTCGCGCTGTAAGGCTTTTCCGCCTCCAGCGCATCCAGGATCTCGCTGAGTTCATCGCCCAGAAAGATGCTGATCACAGCAGGCGGCGCCTCACTGGCGCCCAGACGGCGGTCGTTTCCGGCCGAAGCAACAGAGATGCGCAGCATTTCGGGATATTCATCCACCGCCTTGATCACCGCGCAAAGGAACAGCAGAAAACGCGCGTTCAGATAGGGCGTATCCCCCGGCTCAAAAAGATTTTCACCGGTATCGGTGGTAAGTGACCAGTTATTATGCTTGCCGCTTCCGTTCACGCCCTCAAAAGGTTTTTCATGCAGCAGGCAAACAAGATCATGTCTGCGTGCCACCTTTTTCACGGTCTCCATCGTCAGCTGGTTATAATCCGCCGCGATATTGGCCGTGGAAAAAATAGGAGCCAGCTCATGCTGCGCGGGAGCGGATTCATTATGGCGTGTTTTATCCGGAATGCCGAGCTTCCAAAGCTCTTCATCCGTTTCCGCCATGAACGCGGCTACGCGCGGCTTGATCGTGCCGTAATAGTGATCGTCCAGCTCCTGTCCCTTGGGCGGCTTGGCTCCGAAAAGCGTGCGGCCGGTGATCACAAGATCGGGCCGCTTTTCGTACACAGTACGGTCTACCAGAAAATACTCCTGCTCCGGGCCGACAGTGGGAAGCACATGGCATACCTCGCTGTTGCCGAACAGCTTCAGCACGCGCACAGCCTGCCTGTCCAGCGCTTCCATTGAACGCAGAAGCGGTGTTTTGGTATCCAGCGCTTCCCCGCCCCAGGAGCAGAAAGCGGTGGGAATATAAAGCGTATTATCCTTGATGAAGGCATAGGAGTTCGGATCCCATGCCGTATAGCCTCTGGCCTCAAAGGTGGCCCGCAGCCCGCCGGAAGGCAGAGATGAAGCGTCCGATTCGCCCTTTACCAGCTCTTTTCCTGAAAAAACCATCATGACCCCGCCGTCACCGGTGGGAGAAATAAAGCTGTCATGCTTCTCGGCGGTCACGCCTGTAAGCGGTTGAAACCAGTGGGTAAAGTGTGTGGCACCCTTTTCCACCGCCCAGTCCTTCATGGCAGCGGCAACTTCATTCGCGATGGAGATATCCAGCTTTTTTCCGTCCTTCATGGTACGCTGCAGGCGTTCATAGGTATCCTGAGGCAGGCGCTTTTTCATCACAGCGTCTGAAAAAACCATACTGCCGAATATTTCGGGAACATTCGTCATCTTTTGTACCATTCCGGATCCCTCCAAAGCATTCGCCGGAGCGAAAATACAGCATTGATTATAAATAATGCGCTGTATGATGTCAATAACGCTGCCGCGAATATGATAAATAAACCAATTTTTGCACAAAAGCGGCAGCCGTTTCCGGCTGCCGTGACACTGTTATTTATTCTTCTTATTGCCTTTTTTGCCCCGTTTCTTCTCCGTGCCGAACCATATTTCATTCTCTTCTTCTTCCGGGGTCATGTCCGATGGCTTTTCGGTATCGTTTTCCTGCGTACCGGCCGGGTCTGCGCTTTCCGCCGGGCTCTCCTCATCCGGAAACACTTCTTCCGGCTGCAAAACGGCATCGCCGTCAAATAGTCCCGCATCAGGCGCAGCAGCCTCCATAGGGATGCTTACGGGTATGCCGCCGCTGCCTCCGCTGAACTGAAGCGGCGGTTCGTTTCCGGCAGGCTCTGATTCCTCTTGGCTCTTTTCCCTCTCGCTCACCTTGCTGCGCAGGATCCTGTACACGACTGCCACCATCGGCACACCGATGATCATTCCGAAAATGCCGAACAGCCCGCCTCCCACCAGTACCGCCGCCAGCACCCAGATACCGGGAAGACCCATGCTTTTCCCGAGGATCTTCGGATAAATGACATTGCCCACGATCTGCCACAGGCAAAGGATGAACAGCGTAAACCAGAGGGCCATGGAGGGCTCACGGGCCAGCACGATCAGGATACCCACTACCGAGCCCAGAACGGAGCCCAGCAGCGGTATAAAGGACATAGCGCCCACAAAGATGCTGATCATCACCGGCTCCGGAAAGCCAAACAGGTACATACCGCCGATGCACACGACCGTAAGGATACCGGCCTGGATCAGCTGCCCGATAATAAAGGATGAAAACACCCTGTTGCTGTCCCTGCACGCGTTCATTACGCCCGGGAAGCGCTTGGGAGGCACATAGGCCGCAAGCAGCCGTCTGCAGTTTCTGAGCAGCTTTTCCTTGTTATAGAGCATGGAAAGAGAGAAGAATATACTCATCACCACGCTGTAGACAACATTGATCGCCGAGGCGATCATGCTGGTCGCGGAACCGATCCATGTGCCTACACCGCCGAGCAGATAGCTTGTTACAAGCCTGATGATCTTATCGGCGTCAAACTGGTTTTTTTCAAGATAATCAGTCAGACTGGGCATCAGATCCCGGTGTTCAATGGAAAACTGCTTCAGCTTTTCATACAGGGACGGCAATGCCGCGGTGAACGCGATAACGGTGTTTTCAACAGAAGGAATGATCAGGTAGATCACCAGCGCGATCAGCAGGATCACGATAATGAACGATATAAGGATCGTGAGCGTTCGCCGCACCTTCAGGGCAAGAGCGTTTTTCGCGTTCGGAAGGATGATTTTTTCCAGCTGCTCAACAAAAATATTCATCACATAAGCCAGCGCGGAACCGGCAAAAAGAGGCATCATCACATTCAGAACGGTCTCCGCACCCGGCAGCAGCTCTGAAAGATAGATCAGTGCGAGCGCGGCGATCAGCGTGATCAGCAAAACACGCCTCAATCTGACATTTTCATTTTTCTGCACAGCACTTCACCCTCCTTTTTTCTGTGTGATCCGGTACTATTGTATATTTCCCGTGCCCGTGCGTCAATACCCGCGCTGAAGCTTTTCTCCTTGCTCCGGCTCATTCATCGCAGAACAGCTTTCTCAGGTTCAGCGAAGCGGCATATACGGCGTTTTTCTTTTCGCCGTTCCGCTTCAGAATCTCCATAGCCCCTCTCAGGTCCGTTCCCTCGCTGATCATCGCCTCCACCAGCTTCGCTTCAACAGTGATATCAGCGGAGGGCGTTTCCTTTTCAGGCAGCTTCACATTGCGAAGATCCACGACAAGGCAGTATTCTCCCTTGTCGCTCTTTTCGTTTTCATCCAGTGCCCTGAATATCTCCTCCGCGCTGCCGCGAAGCGTCAGCTCATGCAGCTTTGTCAGGTCACAGCTGGCGGAGATCAGCGCGCCGGGAAGCGTTTCCGTGATCGTTTTTACCAGTTCCTTTACCCTGTAGGGAGATTCGTGTATCACCGCGCAGGTGCATCTTGACGCGATATCGTAAAGCTTTTCTTTCAATTCACCCTTTTGCCTCGGCAAAAAGCCGAAAAAGGTGAATTCGGTGATATCAAAACCACTCACACTCACCGCGGCCGCCATCGCGCTGGGCCCTGCTACGGCATAAACGGGAATGCCCGCCGCGGCCGCCTCCTTCACAAGAAAAGTGCCCGGATCGGATATCGCCGGTGTACCGGCATCCGTGACCAGTGCCACATCGATATTCTCATCCAGCATCCTGTGCACGATCTCCGAGCTTTTCCCGCGTTCATTATGCTGATGGCAGCTTGTGAGCGGTGTGGATATGCCGAAATGGCTTGTCAGCTTCATTGTTACGCGTGTATCCTCCGCGGCGATCAGCGATACCTTTTTCAATGTATCTACCGCCCGCGGGCTCATATCTCCGAGATTGCCTATCGGGGTAGCTACTACATACAACGCACTCATTTTTTCCTTATCCTCCGGCAGGCGGAATTCACGGCATCACGCCCGTTTTTTCAAATACACGCAGCGTCGCGCTGTGGGCACGCGGATTCTTTTCCGTCTCCTCCCGGGTAGGCCTGATCGCAGAGCTGGCCTTTCCCAGTGAAACCTTTCCGCAGGTACATATGGGTGCCTTGGGCGGGCATACGCAGGGAGCCTGCAGCCTTCTGAAGGTATGCTTGACGATCCTATCCTCAATGGAATGGAAGGTGATCACACACAGCCTTCCGCCGGGTTTCAAAAGCTCCGTCCAGTCCTCCAGCGCCTTTTCAAGCGGCGCCAGTTCATCGTTCACGGCAATGCGGACAGCCTGAAAGGTGCGTCTGGCGGGATGGCCGTCGTCTTTTCTGCGTACCGCCTTCGGGATCGCGGCATCCACTATCCCCACAAGATCCATCGTGGTGCGCAGCGGTGACGCCTTTCTTCTCTCGCAAAGCACCTTCGCGATGCGTGCCGACCATTTTTCATCTCCGTAATCATAAAGGACGCGTGTCAATTCCTGCTCCGGCACGGTGTTCAGCCAATCCGCCGCCGTCATTCCCGCAGAGGTATCCATACGCATATCCAGAGGCGCGTCCTCATGATAGGAAAAACCGCGTTCGGCATTATCCAGCTGATAACTTGAAACACCCAGATCCAGCAGTCCGCCATCCAGACGGACCTCTCCCAGCAGCGCCTTTACATCGTGAAAATTGCCGTGCAGCGCATGAAAGCCGGGAAAACCCTTCAGCCTTTCCCCTGCCGCGGCGATCGCTTCTTCATCTCTGTCTATGCCGTACAGTGTACCGTTCCCGATCCTTTTTGCTATCTCAAGGCTGTGTCCCCCGCCGCCCAGTGTTCCGTCGGCATATACGCCGCCCTCAGCCGGCTCAAGGTATTCAAGCACCTCATTCAGCATGACCGGAATATGGTGAAACTCCATTTCGTTCTCCTTGAAAACGGCGGGACGGAAAACTTCCGCCCCGCCGGCGTCAAATCAGTTCAGTTCCTGAATGCGTGCCTCGATCGAAGCCAGCATCTGCGTATTCTTTTCGATCTTCGCTTTTTCGGCCTCCACCAGCTGCGCGGGAGCCTTTGCCAGGAAACCGGGGTTATTCAGCTTGCCGTTCGCCCGTTCGATCTCCTTCTGGATATTCTCGCGTTCCTTGTTGAGGCGCGCTCTTTCCTTATCAAAGTCCACAAGATCTCCGAGCGGGATCAGCAGCTCGCCCGCGGGCGTTACGGCGTTCACGGTCTTCTCGTTCACGCTTCCGTCTTTATCGAGCAGTTCAAGCGACGATACATTCGCAAGCCTTGCAAAGAAGCCGGACGCGTTCTTCACGCAATCCTCCCAGCCGGGATTGGCCTTCACGATCAGCCTTGCCTTATGCCCGGCCTGCACATTCATGGATACGCGCAGGTTGCGGATGGAGCGGATCATTTCCATGATACCTTCCATCTTTTCCGCTTCCTCCGCAAAATCGTAGGCGGGATCGGCCACAGGCCAGGAAGAAAGCATGCAGCTTTCATTTTCATGACCGGGCAGATACTTATAGATCTCCTCGGTGATAAAGGGCATCAGGGGGTGCAGAAGGCGCACGATACCGGAAAGAACGGTCTGCAGCACGGCGCGGGTGGCGGAAGAACGCGCGGCGTCCTCGCTGTTCAGGCCGGCCTTCGCAAGCTCGATGTACCAGTCGCAGAATTCGCTCCAGATAAAGTCATACAGCTTCTGCGCGGCAAGACCGTAATCCGCTTCATCAAAGTGCGCCGATACTTCACGCACAGCCTCGTTATAGCGGGTCAGGATCCACTTATCGGCTTCCGCAAGCTCCTTGCCCTCCGGCGTTTCAACGCCGTCCATATTCATCAGCACAAAGCGGCTCGCGTTCCACACCTTGTTGCCGAAGTTGCGGGCCATTTCCACCTTTTCATCGGAATAACGCGTGTCATTGCCGGCGGAAATACCCATCACCAGAGAGAAACGGAGCGCGTCCGCGCCGTATTTATCAATGATTTCCAGCGGATCGATACCGTTTCCGAGAGACTTGCTCATCTTGCGGCCCAGAGCGTCGCGCACAAGCCCGTGGATCACAACACGGTCAAAGGGGGCCTTGCCCATCTGCTCAACGCCGGAGAAGATCATACGGGCTACCCAGAAGAAGATGATATCATAGCCGGTCACAAGGGTGGAGGTAGGATAGAAGTAACGGAGATCCTCCGTATCATCGGGCCAGCCCAGCGTGGAGAAGGGCCAGAGAGCGGAAGAGAACCAGGTGTCCAGCACATCCTCATCCTGGCTCATATGGGTGCTTCCGCACTTCGGGCAGGTACACACATCCGTACGGCTCACGATCATTTCACCGCAATCCGCGCAGTAATAGGCGGGGATCCTGTGGCCCCACCACAGCTGACGGGAAATACACCAGTCACGGATGCTCTCCATCCAGTTCATATAGGTTTTCGCGAAGCGTTCCGGAACAAAGGTGGTTTCCCCGCTCTTTACCGCTTCGATCGCCGGCCCGGCAAGAGGTGCCATCTTGACGAACCACTGCTTGCTCACCATGGGCTCTACCACAGTGTGGCAGCGGTAGCAGGTGCCCACTTCATGCTTAAGCGGCTCGATCTCCTTCAGCAGGCCCAGCGCCTGCAGGTCATCGACGATCGCCTTGCGGGCCTCGGCGGTGGTCATGCCGGCGTATTTACCGCAATCCAGCACACGAGGCTCATTCACACCCGCCTTGCCGGTCTCAAACAGCTCGTCGGCAGCTTCCTGATCCGCCTTACCGGTCATATGCCCGTCATAGGTAAACACGCGCACCATCGGCAGACCGTGACGCTGACCCACTTCATAGTCGTTCGGGTCATGTGCGGGAGTGATCTTCACAACACCGGTCCCCTTGGTCATATCCGCGTGTTCATCGCACACGATGGGGATCTCTTTATTCAGCAGCGGCAGAATGACATGGCAGCCATGCAGATGCTTATAGCGTTCATCCTCCGCGTTGATCGCGACGGCGGTATCTCCCAGCATGGTCTCCGGACGGGTCGTAGCCAGCTCAAGCAGTTCCCCGGTCTCCTTTACAGGATACAGAAGATGCCAGAAATTGCCTTCCTTTTCCTCATGCTCCACCTCAGCGTCCGAAAGCGCGCTGCTGCAGCAGGGGCACCAGTTGATCAGCCTGGCTCCGCGGTAGATCAGCCCTTTTTCATACAGGCGGCAGAACACTTCCTTAACGGCCTTGTTGCAGCCCTCGTCCATCGTAAAGCGCTCACGGCTCCAGTCGCAGCTGGCGCCCAGACGGCGCAGCTGACGGGTGATCCTTCCGCCGTATTCGCGTTTCCAATCCCAGGCGCGTTCAAGGAAGCCCTCCCGGCCGATCATTTCCTTGGTAATGCCTTCACTGCGAAGCTTATCCACCACCTTCACCTCAGTGGCAATCGACGCGTGATCCGTTCCCGGGAGCCACAGAGTGGGATCTCCCTTCATGCGGTGGTAACGGGTCAGGCTGTCCTGCAGCACGGTATCCATCGCGTGGCCCATATGCAGCTGCCCTGTTACATTCGGAGGCGGCATCACAATGGTAAAGGGCTTCTTTCCCTCCACACGCTTCGGGGTAAAGGCTCCGCTTTCCTCCCACTGTTTATAGCATTCTGTTTCCACCCGCTGCGGGTCAAAATTCTTTTCCATGGTAAAGTTCTCGTTCATTTCTGTATCCTCCTTCAGATGAAGTGCCGATGGATGTTTGAAACCGGCCGTACCCGTTTTTCAAACGCTTATCGTTATAAACGAAACAGGTCTCCCATCCGTAAAGGACGAGAGACCCGTGGTACCACCTTCGTTCACGTTTCCGTAAGGAAACGCCTTGACACGCTGTATCGGGCGCAACCGGAACAGGCTACTTGATTTCACCTGTTCTCCTCGCGGGCGACCTTCCCGTGATCCGGCTGAAGGAACTTGCACCGAATGTTCCTCTCTCTTGCAGCCTTCCTCCGGTACTCCTCCCGGTCAAGAGATGGTATGAGCATGATCAGATGTTACGCGTTCTTTTCTTCTTCTACGGTAACGACCTGCTTGCCGTCATAATAACCGCAATGCTTGCAAACGCGATGAGCCAGCTTCATCTGATGGCACTGAGAGCATTCCACGATAGCGGGCTGTTCCAGTTTCCAATTCGCGCGACGGGCGCGGCCGCGAGCCTTGCTGATTTTTCCCTTAGGTACTGCCATGATTTATTCCTCCTGTTCTTTTTCAAGCAATTGCTGCAATGCCGAAAAAGGATTTTGGTCGGAATCCTTCTGGCAAGCATATGTTTCATCATTTTCCTGCGGACGGGCGCTGCATGAATCGGAACACAGAAAACGGATGGGCAGCTCCAACAGAACCAACGTCATCAGCAGATGACCCAGCTCCACCTGAGAGCCCCTGAAGATAAGCTCTTCCTCCGTATCGTCCTCATCCTCCGAAACCGGAGCCTTCGGATGATCCTCCACTCGCGTGAAGACTTCATCCACCTGAACGTTTACCGGGAAAACAACTTCCTTCAGGCATGCCGCGCAATGCGCGTGCGCCGCCGTTTTCAGTTCCCCCCTGATATGAAGGGAGGTTCCGAACATCGTGTATGTTCCCTGCAGGAGAACATCATCAAAGGTGACGGTCTCGCTGAAGATCGCCTGTGGGGCGATCATGTCACGGTGCAGGAAGGGGATCTGCTCCCCCGGAGCGCGCAGAGCCTGGGAAATGTCCATAAACAAAGCACATCACTCCAATCGTGACCGCGTTATATTATACGGTCTGTCATTCTGTTTGTCAATCTGTTTTTTCTTTTTTATACCGTTTTTTCCTGATTTTTGCGCCGGTTTTTATGCCTGTTTCAGTCCGCGGAGCGCTCCCGGTCTCCTCCATCCGTTCCTTCACCGCACAAAGGGCATGACGCGCTTTCTTTTTCTATGGAAAGCATCAGTTTTTCCGCCTCGGCAAAGGAGACTGCCGTCATCAGCGCTGTGCGGATCTTTGCCGCTCCGCGCCTCCCGCGCAGATACCAGGCAAAATGCTTTCGCATTTCGATCATCGCGTACCGCTCGCCGTGCATTTCCTCCATCATCCGCGCGTGCCGCATGGCAGTAGCAACGACCTCCCTGTATTCCGGAGCCCTGTATTCTCTTCCTTCAAAAGCGCACAGGATCCGGTCAAACACCCACGGATCTCCCAGTGCTCCCCTGCCCACGGCGATCCCGTCACAACCCGTATCCTCAAGCATCCGCATCGCGCTTTCCCCGTCTGTAATGTCCCCGTTCGCGATCACGGGAATGCTTACGGCTTCCTTCACCCTGCGTATCATGGCATGATCCGCCTTGCCGGAATACATCATATCTCTTGTGCGGCCATGCACGCAGATCGCCTTCGCGCCCGCGTTCTCACACATTTTCGCCAGCTCCGGCGCGCACAGGTGTTCACTGTCCCAGCCGATACGCATTTTCACTGTAACAGGCAGGCAGGTCGCCTTTACGGTTTCCCTTACGATCTCTTCCGCAAGCGGCAGGTCCAGCATCAGCGCGCTGCCCGCGCCTCCGCCCGTCACCTTTCTTGCCGGGCATCCCATGTTGATATCGATCCCCGTAAAGCGGCCGAGTTCCGTCAGCTGATCGGCCGCTTTCGCGAAATATAGTGGTTCGCTACCGAAGATCTGCACACTGAGCAGCTTTTCATCCTCATACCGGTCAAGCAGATCGCAGTATGCCTGCAATGTTTTCTTCGCGGTGATATATCCCTGAGCACTCACCATTTCGGTGGTAGCAGCGTCGCATCCGTGTTCAAAGCACAGCTTTCTGAAACATTTATCCGTTATGCCCGCCATCGGGGCAAGATATACGGGAATCATTCTTCTCAATCCTCTATTTCCAGTACCTGCATTCTGGTGATCATCCATCTGTCGTTTTTCCGGTTCAGCGTCACCTCATACCGGATGCTCCTCCACACCGGCTGTGAGGGCACATCACTCCTGAGCGCGGCTTCCGTTTTCTTATCGGTTTTCAGCTTTCCGTCAACAGACGGTATGCTTTCAACAACAGTCGCGGTAGCGGTGTCCTTCCAGGGCCAGTTCCACACCCATTTCAGGCTTACACGGTGGTCAAACCCCGTGATATCATAAAAATACCGGTATATATTGATCCCGTTCAGGGCGTTCTTCAAATCTCTGTCCTGATCTGATTCAAGATAGGCATTCGAAAAATAATCCGGCAAAAGATCGCTGTTTTCTCCCGTCATGATCACCTGCGCGCGCCTGGCCATACCGTCCTTGAGCACCACATAAATGTTACTGGCGTTCATCGAATAGTAAAACGCGATGATCATCAGGCCCAGTGCGCAGCAGGCGATCAGAAGCCGGCTGCAGATAAAGCCTATCACTCTTCTGAAGTATTTCAATTTATATCCTTTCCCGTCCTTCTCAAGCATAAACGCGGCGGTGTATTTTTCGCCGCCGCGTCTCTGTTTTCAATTATTCCGCGGTCTCCTCTTCCATGCCGTACTTTTCACGCATTTTGAACTCGGTATCCTCGGCGATCATTTCGATCATGGCCCGGGCGTATTCGGGATCGAACTGTGTGCCGATGCCCCTGCGGATCTCCTCCACAATCTTTTCCTGGCTGAAGGCATCGCGGAAGGAACGCGGCGAAGACATGGCGTCATAGGCGTCCGCCACGCCCAGGATCCTCGCCTCGGCGGTGATCGCCTTTCCACTCAGTCCTTCAGGATACCCGCGACCGTCATAGCGCTCATGGTGGTACATGGCGCCCACCTTCAGCTTGGGCATCTCAGTGATCCCTTCAAGGATACGGGCACCCAGCTCGGGATGCTGCTTGATGATGGCAAATTCCTCATCGTTCAGCTTGCCGGTCTTGTTGATCACCTCATCGGGTATACCGATCTTGCCGATATCATGCAGAAGGCCCATATAATAGATCTCCTGCTGGCGCTTTTCATTCATACCGGTACGCTTGGCGATCTCTCTTGCATAGGTGGCAACGCGGATGGAGTGACCGTTTGTATACCGGTCCTTCGCGTCGATCACCTTGACAAGCGTCGTTACGATCTGCATGGACAGGCGCTGTACCATCGCGTTTTCACGGATTCGCGCCTGCAGTTCCAGTTCCTTGCGCACTTCATTATCCACATTATGGAAGCCGGCGATCACGCTGTTGCGGTTCGCTTCGTCATGCACATATTTGGTCTGGAAAAACTGCACTTCACCGCCGATGTTGATCTTATAGTTGAGTGAAAAGGAGGAGGCTTCCTTCAGCTTTGCCGTAATAAACTCTTTTTCGCTTCCCTGCAGGAAACGCTGTCTGTCCTCCTGCACCACCAGTGTTTCGGCAAACAGACGCATGCGCTGTTCATAATCATCCGTTTCGCTCCAGCCCGGGATCAGCTTGGAAAACAGCTCGCTGATACGGTAGCGGCTTTCATGATTCGATTTGACATCAAACAGCGTTACGCACTCAAAATCGGATGAAAGACAGTTGATCACCGCGGTCTGTTCGCGTTTGTTTTCCTTATACTGCTTATATACGGTGTAAATGATCGCGATCAGCGCAAGACCCACGCAGATACACACGATCATCGTCACATTCAGCTTTTTTTCGGGGTGCACGATATTCAGGTACTGGTTTACCGCTCCGTCTGTCAGCTGGCTGCTGCCCGCCGCGCTGATATGGCTGTTGATGCGTTCCGCCAGCTGTTCCCCGTTCCTGCCCTTCGTTACGATGGCAAGCGTACATTTCTTTTCAAGCTCCAGTGTTTTGTATCCGGTATACTTCTCATTTGAATATACCTTCATCGCGGCCTGCTGCAGCGTGAGCGCAACGCAGTCCACCTTGCCGTTTTCAAGGGCCTTCATGCAGTCCTCAGCAGAATCAAATTGCTGTATTTTCTTTTCCGTAAGGAACTGCTCGGCATACTCCTTCACGATGCTGTTTCTCAGCGCCGCAAGGCGGGTGCCTGTACCGGTCTCGGGACGGTAGATCAGCACGACCGGCACATCACACCTGAAATCAGTCACGAAAAACACATCGCTCCCCTCGTTGAGGCCGGGAACCGTTGCTGTTTCTCCGTCCGTATCCACTACAGCCGGAAAAAATACATCAAACACGCTTTCTTCTTTATCGCGCTGCTTGAAGGATGAGTAATCGGACAACTGCACGCCGGACCGGGAATCCAACCCCACCATATCCAGAATATCGGAATAATCCCCGTATTCGGAAAGGTAGGCATAATGGATCTTCGCCGTATCCTCCTCGGCAAAAGCGTTCAGAGAAAACAGAGAAACGACTGTCATAACAGTCAATATAAAAAGCAGAATTTTTCTGCCTGTACGGCTTCTGTTCATAATACTCAATACCTCCGTTGCCAATGAACATATTATGAGTATCCGTTTACAGTATAAATCATCACGCTCTTTTTTGCAACCGAAAAATCATCGCGGAATATTGACAAAAGCCAAATATGTATATATAATCCATTCATGGCTATGAAGGGAACAAGTAGCCGCGGCAGCACGCTTCAAGAGAGTTTTCGGCCGGTGAAAGAAAACAGCGGCGCCGCGTGTGAATACATCCCCGAGCCCGGCACCGAACGCCACGGTCAGTAGGCTGCCGCCGGTGCGCCGGATACAGCGCGCGTGAGGGGGCATTCTGTGCCCTGAACGGAAGTGGTACAGCGTGATCACGCCTTCCCTGCGGAAGGCGTTTTATTTTTCAGGAGGATGTTGCTATGGATATTTCGGAATTGAAATTCGCGTCGCGCTACAACGGCATAAGCGGCAGCGCAATCCGCGAGATCTTCAAAATGCTGGCCGTACCCGGAATGATCTCCTTTGCGGGCGGAAATCCTTCGCCGGACGCGCTTCCCTACCGGGACGCGGCAAAGTTGGCTGAGGAACTGCTGCTTGAAAAAGGAAAGGTGCTGCTGCAATACGGAGCCACCGAGGGCTACGCTCCCTTGCGTGAGAGCCTGGCCCCCTACATCACGGCGCATTTCGGCTTTGAGATCACGCCGGACAGGATCCTGCCCACTACCGGCTCCACTCAGGGAATGGATCTGCTCTGCAAAGCCATGATCGACCCCGGTGATAAGATCTGCATCGAGGATCCCACCTTTCTGGGCAATATGCAATGCATGAAGCTCTATCAGGCGGAACTGGTGCCGGTCCCCTCCGATGAATTGGGAATGGATACGGACGCGCTCGAAGAGATCTTCCGCACCCAGCATCCGAAAATGCTCTATGTCATTCCCACATTCCAGAACCCGACAGGCAAAACGCTTCCGCTGGAGCGCAGGAAAAAGATCGCCGAGCTGGCCGAAAAATATGGCGTGCTGGTAGCTGAGGATGATCCCTACCGCGATCTGAGATACAGCGGTACTCCCCTTCCCAGCATCAAATCCTTCGATAAGGCCGGCTGGGTCGCCTTTATGGGCAGCTTTTCCAAGGTGATCAGCCCCGGCCTGCGCGTAGGCTATCTGTGCGCGGAGCCCGCTCTGCTGCGCAAGTGCACCATCGGCAAGCAAAGTACCGATGTACACACCGGCCTTCTCAATCAGGCAGTTGTAGACGCGTTCATCCGCCGCGATATGCTGGATAAGCATGTGGAGGAGATCTGCGTGGGCTACAGGGCTCAGATGGAAACCATGCTTTCCCTGCTCGGGCAGTGCAGCGGGATCGCTTCCTATACGAAGCCCGAGGGCGGTCTGTTTATCTGGGCGGAGTTGAAGGAAGGCATGAATGCGCTGGAGCTGCTGAAAAAGGCAATCGAGCAGAAGGTGGCTTATGTGCCCGGCACCCACTTTTTCGCAAACGGCGGCCACGAAAACACGCTGCGTCTTAACTTCTCCATGTCCTCCGTCGATGAGATCAAAACAGGCATGGCGGTGCTGAAGAACATCCTTTCTGTGTAAAAACAATACAAATAAAGCTTTCTGGAGGAAAAACAAATGGCTAATGTACTGGACACCCTTCGCGAACGCGGATTTCTCGCGCAGATCACCTTTGAGGACGAGCTTTACAAACAGCTGGAAAGCGAACATACTACCTTTTATGTAGGCTTTGATCCGACAGCCGATTCTCTCCATATCGGGCATTACATCCCCATCATGGCCATGGCGCACATGCAGCGTGCCGGGCACCGCCCCATCGCTCTGATGGGCGGCGGCACCGCCATGATCGGCGATCCCAGCGGAAAAAACGATATGCGCAAGATGATGACCGTTGAGACCATCGACAACAATGTCGCGCAGATCAAGAAGCAGATGAGCCGTTTCCTTGATTTTTCCGATGGTAAAGCCCTGATCGTCAACAACGGCGACTGGCTGCGCAACCTCAACTTTATCGATTTCATGCGTGAGATCGGCCCTCAGTTCCATGTAAATTCCATGATCAAGGCTGATTGCTATGCCACCCGCATGGCTTCCGAAAACGGATTGACTTTCCTTGAGTTCACCTACATGCTCATGCAGAGCTACGACTTCCTGCAGCTCTACCGCAAGTACAACTGCCGTCTCGAAATGGGCGGAAACGACCAGTGGAGCAATATGCTGGGCGGAGCGAATCTGGTACGCAGCAAGGATCAGGGTAAGGCCTTCGCCTGCACCTTCCAGCTGCTTCTCACCCATGACGGACGCAAGATGGGCAAAACCGAAAAGGGCGCGCTCTGGCTTGACGCCGATAAGTGCAGCCCGTACGATTTCTATCAGTACTGGCGCAATGTAGACGACAAGGATGTTGAAAAGTGCCTCGGTCTGCTCACCTTCCTGCCCATGGATGAAGTACGCCGTCTCGGCGCCCTTCCCGGAAACGAGATCAACGAAGCCAAGAAGGTACTGGCCTATGAAGTGACCAAACTGGTGCATGGCGAGGCCGAGGCCGAAAAGGCTCAGCAGGCTGCCGCGGCGCTTTTCGGCGGCGGTTCCTCTGCCGATGTACCCACCTACGAGTGGACCAGCGCTTCCATGGCGGAAGACAGCCGTCTCACCACCCTGCTCAGCCTGTGCGGCCTTTGCAAGAGCAAGAGCGATGCCCGCACTCAGGTGCAGCAGGGCAGCGTACTGGTGGGCGATACGAAGGCGGAGGACGTCAATATGACCGTTACCGCCGATATGATTCCTTCTGACGGTCTTCTCATTCGCAAGGGCAAGAAGAGCTTCTGCCGCATCATCATCAAGTAATGTCCGCCTCCGCTTATAAAACCGTCCGCAGGCAGGCTGACGATGAATACATCATCAATAAGAGCCGCTTTATCGGTTATGCCTCTCCGTGTGCTTCCGAGGATGACGCTCTCGCCTTCATCAAAAACATACGTGAAAAGCACCGCGATGCCACGCACAACTGCTATGCCTATGTGATCGGTGAAAACGCCGGGATCATGCGTTACAGTGATGACGGCGAACCGTCCGGAACTGCCGGGATGCCCATCATGGAGGTGCTCCGGAATAAAGGGCTCGTAAATGTATGTGTCGTAGTGACCCGCTATTTCGGCGGGATCCTGCTGGGGGCGGGCGGTCTTGTGAGAGCCTATTCGCACTCCGCGGTGATCGCTGTACGTGCAGCCGGCGAGGTCGTGATGAAACCCACGGTAAGCATTACGGCGGATATCCCCTATCCCCTTTGGGATAAGGTATCCTACCGTCTGTCATCGCTTCCGGTGCTGCGAGGAGAGGTAAGCTATACCGCGTCAGTGGAAGCAGAGCTCCTGTGCGAAACAGCAAAAGCGGATGAAGTGATCCTTGAGTTGACAAAGATGACCGACGGAAAAGCTGAAACGATCACAGGAGACGAGTTTTTCTATCCGTGGGATGATACAGCGCCGGATGCCGGGCAGTAAAAACACTTATGTAAGCACAGCATCGTACAGGCATCCTCAAAAGGCGATCCGCCTGATCCGGCCGCCGCGGAGCCGCCTGTGATGTATCTCATCCTGACAGACAAATACATTATCAGCACAAAAAGATCCGGACACAGTGCAGATCGGGCTCTCCCCCGTTCTCATGTGTCCGGATCTTTGTTATCTTTTTCTCTCGGTATATTTTCCTTTGACAGGCGTATCACCGGAAGATGAATCTATGCCATGAGATTTCATTGCGATCTCAACTGATGATCAATGTAAGCAAAGGCAGAGTAAACACGCACATCAGTGTGCTCAGCAGAACGCAGTCGGCCGCAAGCTTCTGCCCTCCGGAATGGATCTCCGCGAGATTCAGCACGATAGACGCGCAGGGTGTAGCGGAAAGCACAAGCACACTTGCCTTGAACACCGGATCCAGCGGCAGGAAAACCACCAGCAAATAGCTGAAAAGCGGAAAGAGAACAAGCTTGCTCAAGCTGATCCCGTACACAGCCGGTTTGAGCAATATTTCCTTAACAGGCATCGTAGCAAGCCTCGCTCCGAGGATCATCATACACAGAGGCGTGGTCATCCTTCCCATCAGAGCGATCCCATCCTGCGCTGCAGAAGGAATCCATTTCTGTGCTTTGGATAAACAAAGCAGCAGTCCCGCTGCGAATGATATCACAGACGGATTGATCAGCGCTTCCTTCAGCGAAATATACTTTTTGTCCCCGGTCAGGTTGAATACACCGATCGTAAACGCGAATATATTCATGGATACGCAAAATGTGATCGAATAGGCTGCCGCTTCCGGATGATCCGGAAACATAGCTCTTACCACCGGAAGACCGAAAAAACCAACATTTCCCATCACGGAATCGATCTGAAGCATACGAACCATATCCGTTTTCCTTTTGAAAACAGATCCGACAAGAAACATAAATATTCCCTGCGCGGCAAAGGAAATGATAAAGAACCAGAGCATGCGCAGTAGGTCTTCTTTTCCGCCGTTCAGATTCATCAGGGCATCAGCCATCATACACGGAGTGCATCCGTATATCAGCAGTGAGCTCATGCCCTTCAGATGCTCTTCCTTCATTTTACCTGCCTTCATCACCAGAAAACCCGGCAAAAGATAGAGCAGCGCCACTGCTACATTGGAAAGTGCGACACTGAATTCTTTCATTGCAGCCTCCTAATCACGGGTTCTATTATAGCACAACATTGTCCGGCAGAAAACTTATATTCAGCTTCTCCACAGAATCAGCAAAGAGGCAGTAAATGACCTATGAACATAGAGTTATCATAATCATACTCTGCGTTTTCCGTATTTGTTCATGCCTTTATCTGTGATCAGCTGTACGAAGCAGTATTTCCATCTATCATTGAACACAGTAAATAATATCCTTTTTCATTACATATAGAGTGTCAGACTAAACAGGTGCATATTGATATCATTCCCTTCTTATCACCATTTCAATATCAGACCAGTTCTCGCCGTTAAGATGATATGTTTCCCGTTCCCCTGTTTCACAGAAACCTGTCCTTTTGTAGCACTTGATCGCCGAAGGATTATTTTCAAATACACCCAGCCGTACTTCATCCGCTCCGTAGATCTCAAAAACGAATTTCAATCCAAGTTCAAGCATTCGCTTTCCGTATCCATGCCCCCTTTTTGACGGTGCAACGATCACATAGCCGAATCTTACTTTTCTGTTATCTTCTCCCGGAGTTCTCACAGTAAAAAATCCCGTTATCCCGTCTTCATCAAAAGCTACAAACGGAAAATAGGTTGTATTATCCATCCTTGCCGAAACAGCCTCAAGCAGTTTCTTTTCAGATACAGGAAAATCTCCCATTTTGCCTGCTGACCATTTATAGAATTCCTCCGGTTCCTTTGTCCAGGTAATGATTGTTTTTGCATCCGGTGTGCGAAACGGTCTGATCCTCATCATATTTATATCTCCATTCTATACATCAGTATCACTTTGTAAATCAAGTCATTTCTGTATTTGAATATAGATCAATACGAAATGTTCATCTGCATAACTTTTTTGCGTATGTTTCCACTTGAAACATCAGTAAGCTTTGGGAAAAACATTGTGTTAGTGCCGCATACGCTACATGATCCATATTATGTCAGGGATACTTCATTTTCTGCACTGTTGAACAGTGCTTCAACGAAAAAGGACACTCATATGGAGTGTCCTCGTATGGAATCCGGCGGCGATCTATCCTCCCGGGCCGTGTCCAGCCAAGTACTTTCGACGCTGAAGGGCTTAACTTCTGTGTTCGGCATGGGAACAGGTGGGACCCCTTCGCCATTACCACCGGAAATCTTTCGGGCTTTCACCCTGACAACTGCACAGAACAAGACGTTCAAGTTTACCAATCTCTTTGACAATCTCAGGACTTCTTTGAAATGAAGCCCTCGACCTATTAGTATCATCAAGCTGCATACGTTACCGTACTTCCACCGATGACCTATCACCCGGTAGTCTTCCGGGGGTCTTACTTCCTTTTAGGAATGGGAATCTTATTCTTAAGGTGGGTTTCACGCTTAGATGCTTTCAGCGTTTATCCCTTCCGCACTTCGCTTCCCTGCTATGCCGTTGGCACGACAACAGTTGCACCAGTGGTGCGTCCATTCCGGTCCTCTCGTACTAGGAACAGATCCTTGCATGATTCCTACGCCCACGATGGATAGGGACCGAACTGTCTCGCGACGTTCTGAACCCAGCTCGCGTGCCGCTTTAATTGGCGAACAGCCAAACCCTT
>CALGBY010000136.1 GCA_937886445.1 uncultured Clostridia bacterium
ATGCGGCTTGGTGCGTTCAAACTTCTGCTTTGCCATTGTTATTTCCTCCGTTAATACTTGATGCCGGACTACCATCCGGGCAGACCTGGTGAAGCCGGCATCATGCCGGTGTCTGATGCACCCGCGCAAGCAGGAGCATAAGTGGAGCGGGTGAAGGGAATCGAACCCTCATAGCCAGCTTGGGAAGCTGGAGCTCTGCCACTAAGCTACACCCGCATTCATAGATATTTTATGACAAAACAAATTCTTTGTCAACTGTTTTCCTGCGTGATTTTTGGGAATTTCGGATGTGATGATCTGATTTTGAAAATTCCCGTCATTTTTCGTTCTTTTCATGTTTCAACAAGGTTGCAAACCGATGAAAAGCAGGGTAAAATAAACAGGCTTTTTGTTTTCAGCAGGATCGTCAGGCGCTGCCTGACGGAAACGGAGGGGTATTTTGAACAGCAAAACCGTACACACCAAAGCAACGTTCACACAGGGCAGTGTTTTTCAGGCACTCATACGCTTTGCCGGGCCTGTGCTGCTGGCGCTGATCCTGCAGGCGGCGTACGGCGCGGTGGACCTGTTGATCGTAGGGCGGTTCCATCCTGTTGCCGTGGGAGCGGTGGGCACCGGAAGCAACATCATGCACATGATCACGGTGGTGATCACGGGGCTTTCTACCGGTGCTACGGTGATGATCGGTCAGCATATCGGAGAAAAGGATAAAGAAGCGGCCGGACGGGCCGCCGGTACAGCGGTGGTGCTTTTTGCCGCTGTCGCGCTTTTTCTTACTGTTGTCACAGAGTGCTTCGCGCTTCCGTTCGCAAAGCTGCTCAATGTATCGGAGCAGGACGGCGCGCTGGATGAGTGCGTCAGCTATCTGCGTATCTGCGCGGCCGGTATCCCCGTGATCATCGCGTACAATGTGATCAGCGGCATTCTGCGCGGAGCGGGCAATTCACGCCTGCCGCTGCTGTTCGTCGCCATCGCGTGCGCGGTGAATATTGCCGGGGATCTGCTGCTTGTAAAAACGCTGGATATGGGCGCGGCCGGCGCCGCAATCGCTACTGTTGCCGCGCAGGGCGTATCGGTGCTCTGCTCCGTGTTTGTTTTGAAAAGAGGAAATATCCCCATCTCATTCGGGAAAAAATATATCCGTGTGGACAGAACGGAAATGAAAAAGATCCTGTCTGTGGGCGCGCCGATCGCCCTGCAGGAGTTTATGGTACAGATTTCCTTTATGGTCATCAACGGCGTGACCAACAGCATCGGCACAGGGCATACCGCAGCCGATGCCTACGCGATCGCGCAGAAAATGATTTCCTTTATTATGCTTGTTCCTTCCTCTGTCGCGCAGAGCACCTCCGCTTTTACCGCGCAAAATATCGGAGCGGGGCAGAGGGAACGCGCGAAGGACGGTGTGGTGTGCGCCATTCTGACCGGAGCGGCTCTCGGGATCGGCATCTTTTTCGCGGCGTACCTGTACGGCGGAGAGCTGTGCCGTCTGTTCCTTACAGGGGATACTGCGGACAGCGAAAACGTGATCATGCTGGCGACCCAGTTTTTGAAGGGCTTCGCGCCGGACTGTATCCTTACCTGCGCGCTGTTTTCATCGATCGGCTATTTCAATGGCTGCGGAAAGAGTATTCCCGTGATGGCACAGGGCATTTCCGCGGCGTTCCTTGTACGCATCCCCGTATGCCTGCTGATGAGCGGCATCGCGGAGAACACAATGTATTATATCGGCTGCGCTACGCCGATCACCACCGTTTACGGGATCATATTTTTTATCATATGCTTTCTCAAAAGCGACTGATCGGAAGGGAGGATACGATGCCCGGATAAGGCGACGGGTTCCAAAGCGGAACGCCGCGGGTGAAAGCCTTTCGGAACTATGACCGGGCTGTGCCGTTCTCCTCATGTGAAAATGCCGAAAGCAGATCGCTCAGCTTACCCGAACGCATATACCAGTGCGCAGGACAAAGACATACATATTCAGGCAGAAAATACCTGTCATCCAAAAGCAGCACAACGCCCCGGTCTGTTTCCGTGCGGATCACCCGGCCGGCGGCCTGTGCTGCTTTTTGCATACCGGGGATCTGATACGCGTAAAGAAAACCGTTTTCTCCTGCCTTATCGTAATAGTCGCGAAGGGCCTGTGTGAAGATGTTGACCTGCGGGAGACCCGTTCCCACAATGACGGCGCCGTCCAGCGCGTGCCCGGGAAGATCAATGCCCTCGGAAAATACCCCGCCCATCACACACAGCGACAGAACAGGACTGTTTCCTTCTTTGTACGGGGCAAGGAAAGCTTCACGCTCAGCATCGGTCATATTGCTTTTCTGAAGCTGATGGGGCGTATCCTTATCAAGGCAGGCGCTTACAAAACGCATATAGGCAAAGCTCGGGAAAAACACGATATACTTGCCCGGGCGCAGGGAGACCAGCGTGCGTATCCTTTCCGCCACTTCAGGCGCGGTGCTTTCGCGTTTCGGATAACGTGTATTGATGCTATCCCGGATCACCAGAAGATTTTCCGGCGGGAAAGGAGAGGGCGCTTCAAAAACCGTGTCCTCTTCAGCGCCGCCCAGCAGTATTTTCATTTTGTCAAGCGGACGGAGCGTAGCCGAAAAGCAGATCACACCGCACATATTTTCGGTAGCGGAACGCAGATAGGGAGTCACATTCAGCGCGCGGCAGGTAACGGCTCTGTGCTTTTTCCCGCGCAGGATGCATACACAGTTTTCTCTGTACAGGGAAGAGGAACGCACAAAGGCATTCAATGACATCCACAGATCCGTCACGCTTTCACCGGATTCCGCCCAGGGGAAATTGGATATGTTCATATCAAGCAGCATGCCGCATACCTGACGGGCGGCTTCATACAGCGTATCCGGCGGAAACGGAACGACCGCTTCCTCGCTGCCCGCGTCCGGCAGTGCCTTGATCTCAGCAATCAACGCGGAAAGGGCTTTGTACAGAGGATGCTTCCTGCCGCCGTACTTGCCGCATACCCTGCGCAACTGTGTAAGTGCGTATTCATCGGCACTGCCCGAAAGCATATCGCGTGTGCGGTCAGACAGATGATGGGCTTCATCGATCAGCAGCGTTACGCTGCTTTTTCTGTCAAAAATGCGCTGGATATGTACGGCGGGATCCAGAACATAGTTATAGTCACAGATCACGGTATCGGCTATCTGAGCAAGGGACAAAGAAAATTCAAACGGACACAGTGAGTAACGGCTGCAGATCTCTCCGATCAGCTCCGGCGTCCATACGGAATGCTTCTGGATCTCAAGGCGGGCTGCATTATCTCGCAGAAAATGCCCTTTCGCGCGCTCACACCAGTCCGGATGGCATACCGTGCGGCAGGGACACTGTTTTTCCTTGGCGTCCAGAATGAGCGTCCACAGCCGGGCTCCGTTCTTTTCGGCAAGTGCCAGTGCCTCCCGCGGCCCCTGACGCTGCGTGGTGCGGGCCGTGAGATAGAAGATCTGCTCCGTGAAACCTTCCCGGAGCGCCTTCAGCGCGGGAAAGAGCGCGGCCATGCTTTTTCCGCAGCCGGTCGGGAGGGAGGCAAACAGCCGCTTACCGTCCCTGACCGTCCTGTAGACCTGCGCGGCCATTTCACGCTGGCCGGGGCGCCATGTTCCGTACGGAAATGTCAAAGCGGAAAGACTTTCATTTCGTAGCACACGGTGTTCGTGCCGGCTCAGAAGATCCTTCGCGTAGGCATTCAAAAGCTGCTCAAAGCAGGCGGAGCATTCCTCACGGGTATAAAGCTTTTCAAATACAGCCTGTTCACTTCCGTCAACGGAAACATAGACCACACGCACACAGGCGGATGGAAGGCTTTCTGCTTCAGTTATCATGGCAGCATAGCAGACCGCCTGTGAAAGATGGGCCTGCTGCGGGAAGGAGGGAGGCTGTTCCTTCTGCCACAGTTTGATCTCCTCTATGACCGGTATTTCACCCGGCAGGTAAACATCCATGCGTCCGGTAACGGTAAGCGTAACGCTTTCGGAAAGCACACGTGTGACGGAGAGCGATTTTTCACTCTGCCATTCGCTGCCGAGCTGCTGCTGCCTGGCCTTGTGCCCGGCTTTTCCTTCCTCGCGGTCTTTCAGAGTTCCGCCTGGGCGGATATCTTCTCCGTGCTGAGAAAACTCGACCAGCGCGCGCACAGAGATACGGTATTCCATAATGATCCGCCTTTCTGAAAATAATGGAAGCACTGATCAAATGCAGTTGGTGCGGATGAATGTGATTTTTACGCGGGATGCACCTGAAAAACGCGGAGTTATCTGATGAAAATCGGGATTTATGCGGATAAGCTGAGAATAGCGTACAGATTATTTTCAAACAGCCATTGATGCCTCATCCTGAGGGCAGGCTATAAGACCGCGCTGATGTTTCGCGGATGAGCCTGCCGAATGAACCGGTGTATCAGTAATATGAATAAAAAAGCCCCGAAGAACCGCTGCCATCCGTTTTTTCACCCGCTATGTAAAGCAGGCCGGTGCCCTGCGCAAAGCCTCGGCCTTCCCCTGGCATGATCTCTCACGGGGGCATGGCTTCTTCTTTTGATAACGACTCGGGCTCCGTTTTGTGAAATGTGGGTAAAAACGGATAACTGGCGCGAACCTCAGGAAGCTGTATTTATTATAGCGCGGGTACCGTATCCTGTCAATACCTGACCGGCTCTTTCAAAAATAATTTGCAGGGACTTGCCGAAGCGCATACGGCAGCGGATTCAGCGGATCATGATCATCAGGCACAATATCGTTTAAGTCCTGTTTTCAGGCTGCTTTAGACGCTTCATCCGTAGAAATACACAAAAAATGAACGGAAATATCAAGTCGGATCTGACCGTATAGTGGCCATCACGCATGATAATCCGTTCACACTCAGATTATAATTCAGAATATCAGTAAGTCAACAGCGGTCCGCGCAGGAAAATTCAGAATGCTTATTTGATTTGCGGGCTCTTTGACTGTTAAGGCAATACCGCACAATTCGTCAGCACGCTGAACGGTGCCTCATGTTTTGCC
>CALGBY010000137.1 GCA_937886445.1 uncultured Clostridia bacterium
GGCTACCAGGGCGTTATCTACGTGCGCATACCGTTGAAACAGTGAAGGAGGGGCTAAGGATGAAATACGCAGTAGTAAAGGAAAACGCGGTTGAAAACGTGATTGTGGCAGACGAAGCGCAGAAGGCAGAACTGGAAGCCGCGCTCGGCGCGGAGCTTGTGGACGCGCAGCCGTTCAATCTGCAAATTGGCGATATGCGCGTTGGCGCAAACTGGACGCGCAATCAGGACGGGGAACAGATTGTGCTGACAGGACAGCCGACATATGACGAACTGATTGCACGATTGGAAGATGCAGAGGCAGCGCTTGCGCTGCTTGGCGTGGAGCCGCAGGAAGGGGCATAACATGGGCAGATGGTTAGACGGTGCGCGTGCAGTACGCGCGGCAATGGATACTGCGGCAGCGGCACTTACGGACGAAACGGCGCTTGGCGCAATGGCGATTTATCCCGCGTGGGAGATTGGAAAGGCGTATACCGTAAACGACCGAAGACGGTACGGCGATTTTCTGTACAGGTGCGTTCAGGCGCACACATCGCAAGCGGACTGGACACCCGATGCCGTTCCTGCGCTGTGGGTAAAAATCAGCACGGAAGAATGGCCAGAATGGGTTCAGCCCACGGGCGCGCATGACGCATATAACACGGGCGATAAAGTGACCTACAACGGCAAGCGGTATGTAAGTCGGATTGACGCGAATGTCTATTCACCGGAAGCGTACCCGGCAGGGTGGGAGGAACAATGAACATCAGGGAATTAAACGCGCAGATGCGCAAGGACTACCACGCGGCGGGATATACGGGTCAAGGCGTGGTTTTCGCCGTGCTGGATACTGGGGTTGAACCTGTCGGGCGATTGCGCGGCAAGGTGACGAACCGGTACGGAACGGAGCCGCGAACCGATCACGGCACGTTTACGGCATCTATAATCAACGAATACTGCCCGGACGCTGAAATATGGTCGTATCGGTGCGATTATCCGTCCGACATCATATCGGCACTGAACGATGTGACCGCACAAGTCGCAGTAACGGGCAAACGGATTATTGTGAACATGTCGCTGGAAACCGATGCGGAATACATCCGAAATGCGGTAGATTCCTGTGTAGCGGCGGGCGTTCCGCTGGTTTGCGCGGCGGGGAATGACGGCGAGGAAGTGTTGAACAAATACCCGACATGCTTTGAAAGCCCGATCACCGTTGCGGCGCTGCAATCGGACGGGAAAAGAGCATATTTCAGCACATGGCACAACGAAGTAGATTTTTCGGACTTCGGGCGTTGGGTTGATGGATTGGATATGGACGGCAACACCGTGACCAAATCCGGAACAAGTTTTGCCGCGCCGCAATTGGCAGGAAAAATCGGGCTGCTGCTTTCCGCGCATCCCAACATGACGGAACCAGAAGTTTACGAAGCCCTGAAAGGCATGGCCGTGGATTTGGGAAACAACGGCCGCGACCCATACACGGGGTACGGATTTGTACGGCTGCCAGAACCTACACAGAAGGAGGAACTAGTGGAAGAACGGATTTTAAAACTGATCGACAGACCCCGCATGAGCGGTGACGATGTGAAGGAGCTGCAAACGCTGTTGGACAAGCACGGATTCCCGTGCGGGGAGATTGACGGCATCTTCGGCCCTGCAACAGATACGGCGGTGAGGTCGTTCCAAAAGGCCAATGGCCTTACGGTAGACGGCAAGGTGGGTGAAAAAACATGGGCGGCGCTGCGAAATGAACCCGGCGAACCGTCCGGGGATTCTCTTGCGGTTGCCGAAGATATGACCTGCTGGCTGCGCATGATGGTGGGCTGGCATTACATCATCGGCGCACAGGGGCACAGGCTGACGGATTCATACCTGTCTGCACGGCACAAAGACCATGAAGGGTATTTTACCAATGGCCGGTTGGAGTGGCTCAGGGGCGAAATATCGCGGGCTGAAAGCATGGGAATCAACCTGTACTGCGCGGATTGTTCCGGCCTGTTCTTCAAGGTCAACGAGATGATGGGAATCCTGCCCGTTAAGGACGCAACGGCGGACGGGCTGTGGCGGCGGTACTGCGCCGGAATCGGCAAGGACGATGTTCGCCCCGGCGATATTCTGTTCCGCGACACGAACGGATGCAAAACGCACATGGCGGTGGTTGGCACGGATGGCGTGTACGAGGCCGCAGGCACGGCCTACGGCGTGGTGTTCAGGCCTTGGGCGGACATGTTCTCGCGCCGAACCTACAACCGCATGACGGGCAAATTTGACACGCTGAAACCGTGGACGCATTACGGGCGCTTAAAGGCGCTTCAATAAAAAAAACAAAGGAGAAATTCAATGGACAAAGTACTGGAAGGACTGAAATATGCGGCAGCGGGCGCGGGTGGGCTGTTCGCGTACCTGTTCGGGGCATGGGACGCACTGATTATAGCCCTGGTGATCTTTGTGGTGGCGGATTACATCACGGGAATAGCTAAGGCAGCCACACAGGGAAAGCTATCATCCGCGGTGGGATTCAAGGGCCTGCTGAAAAAGGTCATGATTTTCGTCTTGGTGATGGTTGGGACGGTAGTGGACAAGGCAATCCCTGCGGCAAACCATGCGATTCGTTCAGCGGTGATTATGTTCTATATCGCCAACGAAGGGCTTAGCATCCTTGAAAACGCGGGCGAGCTGGGCTTACCGCTGCCCAAGACGCTCAAATCGGCGCTGGAAAAAATGAAGGACGAAAAGCCGGAGGATGCGCCGGTGGAAGAACAGGAATAAATACGACGTTCCCCCGCTGGCTTATGGCTGGCGGGGGATATTTTTGTAATAGCTTTTTCGCAACGCGGAAACGCATTCCGGCTTTCCGCATGTTACCGCATTAGTTCCGGGCGGACACAGGCCTCCACATATCACGCACCGTTTCAATGATATGCGCTTCCCTGATCTAATTTCCGCTATTTTATCGCGGTTTGCGGTATAGTATGCAGCGCCCTGACTGCGGTCAACCGCCATAACAGCGTCATGACTGCAATCAGGGCAATATCGTTGCCTGCCGTTGCTTACGGTGTATTCGCGCCCGCAGCGTTCGCATGTGTCCGTGCTGCCCAGTTTCCGCGCGTGTCCGTTTTTTCTGTACCTCGCAGCGCGTTCCCTTTCGGCCTTTATCCTGCACGCGGGGCATCGCTTCGCACGTGGGCCTCCCTGGAATTCCACGCCGCAGTCCTGACATGTGCGCATTCGGATGGAACTGTTTTTCTTGCCCGCTGCGGAACACGCATCACATTGGAATTGCCTTGCGTTGCCTGTGAACTCTGCGCCGCAGGATGTACATATACGAATTACAGATCGTCGCGCCATAGCATCACCGTTCTTGCATCGCGCAGAATGCCGCCCAAGAAATCAGGAACCTGACATACGGCGGCGGTGTATTTACACCCGTCTCCCAGTTGCCGCATGTCCGGGACGGAATACCGAAGATTGCAGTCATGTCGGATTGCTTTGCGCCGATCGCGTCGCGTATGTCACAGAACGAACCGTTTGCAAACGTGTGAATTGTCGCAAGAATCAAATACGCATCTTCATCCGATACGGAACCCAGGTATTCCGGAAAACCAACGGAACCGATGAACATATCCATATCGGGTTCGTTCATTGCTTCGCGGTACAACGTTGAAAACACTGAAAAAGTCATCTGAAATCCCTTCTGCCGGGTTTAGCCGCCCGGCTCGGCGATGCTATTTATCAGCAATCACCTTCGCGGTAAATGTATTCCGCGTTGCAATAGCCCTGCTCGTGCTCGTCGTCTGTGAATTCGTCGATGTCGCAGATGCGGATTTCCTGCCCATCGTATTCGGGATTGTTCGCAAATTCTTTCGCCGCCGCTTCGGCCTTTTCATAGCTATGACCGCTCCAGAACATATCGTCTACTGGGTGCTCAGCGCCAATCTGTACAACATAATATTTCTTCATTTCCTTGCCCTCCGTTGTTTTATCTTATGGCCTTATTATACACCGAATCGGTGAGTATGTCAATAGGCAAATCAGAAATAATTTTAATTTATTTTGCCATGACGATGCTGTTTCGGCTGCGCAACGCGGTATTCATGTTTTATGCACACAACCTAGAAATATGACCTGGCAACTTTCTGGCAACTTTGTATTATATAATATTTTGTCCATAATAGTCTGTTTGTGCCGCGAAAACGCCTAAATATCTTTAGTTTTGCTTTTGCACGCACGACAACCAAAGTCAAAAAAGATAGGTAGCTGCCGGATACCA
>CALGBY010000138.1 GCA_937886445.1 uncultured Clostridia bacterium
TTCTGTTCGGGATTTGATAGTCAAATTCCTTTTGGTAACAAAAATGTAATATTTGCAATTAATGCGTAATATTTAAATGAGATGACCCTGTTATGCCTGCACGGCGGATTGACAGACATCCTATCCGTAATTATAATACAATATGAAAACGGGAGGGATACGCCATGAAAACCAGAAGGAACGGGATTCGAGCCATCATTCTGCTGCTGCTCTGCATGCTGTGCTGCACGCTGCTGTGCGCGCGTGCCGAGGGGTATTCCCTGCTTGTCAAAGGCGATAAGGGAGCGAAAGTGAAGCAGCTTCAGAGCAGACTGTCGGAGCTGGGATACCTGGACGGGGAAGCGGACGGGGTGTACGGAAACGATACGCGGGACGCCGTGATCCTGTTTCAGAGAACGGCGGGGCTGAAGGCGGACGGAAAGGCCGGAAACGCGACCCAAAGCAGGCTGTATGCCGCGGACGCCCCTTATGCCGAGCGCACGGATACGCTGGCGGGAGAACAGCCGCTGCTGATCAATAAGGAATTTACCGCCGGGGATCATTTTGTTCCGGCTGATCTGGTACTGCTTTCCGATGTGATCCCGGAAGGGCTGTGTACTTATAAAAACAAGGGGATCAAGGGGGTACGCGAAGCTGCCGAGGCATGGGCAGAGCTGCTGCAGGCCGCGCACGCGGACGGGCTTGTAAAATGGCAGTTTTCGGAAGGATGGCGTTCCTACGACAGACAGAAGGAGCTTTTTGACGCGTCTGTCAACCGCTTTATCAATAATAACGGCATGTCACGCAGCAGGGCGATCTCCGCTACGCGCCTCACCGTGGCGGACCCCGGGACCAGCGAGCATCATACCGGCCTTGCCTTTGATATGACTGTACCCGGGAAAAATTTCTGCGACACCGCTCAGTACCGGTGGATGAAGCAGCACTGCTGGGAGTACGGCTTTATTCTGCGCTATACCGATGAAAAACAGAGCATTACCGGTTTTCTGGGTGAGGAATGGCATTACCGCTATGTGGGAAAAGAACACGCGATGCGTATTCATGAGCTGGGAATATGCCTTGAAGAATATATCGATATGCTGAACAGTGAACGGTGATAAATACGCGGCACAGGATCAGAAAAAGAGGGCAGTACGGAAACGATGAAGCATAAACATCTGAACAGAGATGGCTGGGGCTTTCAGTATTACCCGTATTATCAGATGCGGATGGATGAGGATTTTTTTCACGGAACAGTGTGCCTGATCCGCCTGACAGACGGGGAAAAGCAGGAATGGCAGATGCCTCTCGCGGGAAATATACAGGTCACCGGCAAAGGCGTAACATGGCTTGAAATGATACCGGATGATACGAAACGGGTGATCACCGTGATGTATTTTCCGGACGGAACGCGTGATCCGCAGCGGAAAAATTATCCCGAGCCGGCAGACGCGGAATATCAGCCCTCCATATGGTATGTGGATGTTTCCGCCGGGATCGAATATGATAACAGCGGTGTTATCACTTATATCGACCAGTATCTGGATGTGATCTTTTCTCCGGAGGGCGATGTTCTGGTGGATGACCGGGATGAGCTTGAGCAGGCCTTTTCCTCCGGTGAACTGTCGGAAAAGCAGTACAGGGACGCGCTCGCGGAGGGCGAACGCATTCAGAAGGAACTGTGCTCGGATATCCGGAAGACGGACGCGTGGTGTGCCCGGGTGCGCCGGGCTGCCGAAAAGAGGATCGCGGAGGGAGAAAAAATCACAATGTGCCGTGAAATGCTCGAGGCTGAAAAAATGCTGGAGGACGGCATAGAATATGTGAAGGATGTGTTCCGCAATGATTTCGGCGGGCACGATTTTTATCACACACTGCGGGTACTGCGTACGGCGCAGAGCCTTGCGGAGAAGGAAAAGGCCAATTGGCTCATTGTGTCCCTGGCGGCGCTTCTCCATGATGTGGATGACAGAAAGCTTTCACCTGATACCTGTGAAGGAAAGGATCGCGCGGTGCGTTTTCTGAAGGAGCATCATGTGCCTGAGGATGTGATCGGACGCGTATGCGGGATCATCGGAGAGGTTTCCTTCAGCGGGACCGATTCTGTTGTTCCCGGGACCATTGAGGGAAAATGTGTGCAGGATGCCGACCGGCTGGACGCGTTGGGGGCGATCGGCATCGCGCGGGCTTTCGCGTACGGCGGCAGCCATGACCGGCCGATCCATGATCCCGATATTCCTCCGAGGCTGAATATGAACGGCGAGGAGTATCGCGGGCATGTAGCCACCTCTGTCAATCATTTTTACGAAAAGCTGTTTCTGCTGAAGGATATGATGAACACGAGGGCCGGAACGCAGATCGCGGAGCGGCGGGAGGCCTGTATGCGCTCCTTTATGGATGAGTTCTTGAATGAATGGGACGGGAAGGACATATAGTATAATGCCGAACCATCCGGCAGGATCGTCCGCGGTGTCGTTTGCGTGAAGACGATTTTTGAAAATGGATAAACAAAAAGGACGTACGGCTGATCTCTGCGCAGCCCTTTGGCGCCTTAATCTGAGGAGGACGGATGACCTTGATACGAACAGGATGTGTTCTGCTGGCATTGATGCTTGTCTTTACGGCGTTGACCGCGGCAGGGGAAGGGAGCGGTAAAGCGAACGGGATCCCGCTTCTTGTCAACCGGGAGCATCCTTTGCCGGATGATCATGTGTCTGTTGAGCTTGTGCTGCTTTCGGAGGTGATCCCGGAGGGACTGTGTTCCTACGAGCATGAGGGCATGCTGGCGGAACGGGAGGCGGCGGAGGCATGGGTGACGCTGCTTACCGCGGCGCACGCGGACGGCCTGTCGGAATGGCAGTTTTCGGAGGCGTACCGTACCGGGGAAGAGCAGCAGCGGCTGTTTGACGAGACGGTGCGATCCTACATCCTTCAGTACGGCATGACTGAGACACAGGCGACCGAGGCTGCCCTGTATCTCGCCGCGCCTGCAGAAGCAAGCGAGCATCAGACCGGCCTCGCGTTCGATATGACCGTTCCGGGAGAGTATTTCGGCGATACGGCGCAGTACCTGTGGATGAAGCGGCATTGCGCGGAATACGGATTCATTCTGCGCTATACGGATGAGAAGGAAGACATTACCGGCTATATGAGCGAGGAATGGCACTACCGGTATGTGGGGAAAGAGCACGCGCTGAGGATGGAAGAGCTGGACATGTGTCTGGAGGAGTATATCCTGTATCTTTCAGACTGATATATGAACTGTTTTAGATGGAGGTGTGCGAATGAAAACGCTGATCGAGCTTTATGATGAGCGACCGGTGGAAAATGTGATCAGCACGGAGATGTTCCGCCCGGATACCACGGTATTCATCTGTTCTGAAGAGGTTGCCCGCGATAAGCGGCTGCACGACCGGCTTCGTGAGTATTTTGAAGCGCGCGGGGTGGATACGAAGCTGGTGTTTGTTGAGACGAGCGTTGTGGATGCCGAAAGCGTAAGCCGCCGGCTGCGGGAGGTGATCCGCACTTATCCGGACCCGGCGCTGGATATCGCGGGCGGAACGGATGCCGCCCTTTTTGCCGGTGGGCTGGTGAGCGCGGATACTGAGATCCCGGTATTCACCTACAGCCGCAAGCAGAACCGTTACTACAATATCCGAAACGCCTCCTTTGTGCACAAAATGCTCTGTCCGCTTGAAATGAAGGTGAAGGATTGCATCCTGATGGCAGGCGGAAGTGTGCGAACGGGAAGAGTGGATAATTCGATACTGGATAAGTATGAGCAGATGTTTGTACCGTTCTTTGATGTTTTTATGAAATACCGGAGGGACTGGAACCGGCTGATCTCCTATATCCAGAAGATCTCTCAGGGAGACAGGAACACAAAGGTATCTTTGAACGCGGAGGGTGAATATCAGATCAAAGGAGAACGCGGCCAGAAGCTGATCGCGAACACGGAGGCCCTGAAGGATATAGAAAAGATCGGCATGATCAGCAAATTGAAATTCGGCGGGGAGAAGCTGAGCTTTCGCTTTAAGGATGAGCAGTGCCGCGCGTGGCTGCGCGATGTGGGCAGCGTGCTGGAGCTGTATGTGTATCAGTGCTGCAGGGAGACCGGCGCGTTCGGCGATGTACACACCAGCGTGATCGTGGACTGGCAGGGCGACGGGCAGCCCGAAAATGTGACCAATGAGATCGATGTTATGGCCACGCGGGGAATCCGCCCGACATTCATCAGCTGCAAGGTGTGCGAGGTAAAAACAGAGGCGCTCAATGAACTGGCGATCCTGCGGGACCGCTTCGGTAACGGGATCGCGCGCGCCGCGATCGTGACCGCGGAACGGGGACGCGGCATCATGCGCCACCGCGCGCAGGAACTGGGGATCGATGTGATCGATCTGGATGATCTGAAGGCGGGCAAACCGCTTGCTCAGCTTGCCAATCTCAGTAATCTGATATAACGGCGGGAAATACCTCCGCCGTGGCGGTGTTTTGATGGGGCTGTTCTGCGCGCCTGCGCAGGATGGCCCCGTTTTTTACAGCCCATTGGTGTCTCTTCCGGAGGGCGGGCAATAAATTTTGTGTTTTGTGCAGGAAAAAGGAATACAATGTAGAATATCAGAAATTGGGTTTAGATGTGGCTTATCCTTTTTCTGCATGAATAAGCCGCTTCATCCATAGATTAAACCCGGAGAAAGAGAGGTACGGTATGGGGAATTCTGAAGCTCTCAGCAAAATGAAAGAAGAGAAAGCCGCTGTCATGCAGGGAGACGCCAAGAGGCTGAGCGACCTGAAGACCGCCGGCAGGCTGAACGCACGGGAAAGGATCGACGGTCTCTTTGACGCCGGTTCCTTCGCGGAAACAGACGTGCTGAAAAAGTGCGGCGTTGTGTGCGGATTCGGCACCGTGAACGGCCGTCCCGCGTTCTGCTTTTCGCAGGATGTGACGGACAGAGGCGGAGCGATGTGCGTAAAGCAGGGTGAAAAGATCATCCGCACCCTGAACCAGGCGCGTGTATCCGGTACGCCTGTCGTGATGTTCCTGGACAGCAACGGCCTCGTGCTGGAGGAAGGCGCTGCCGCTCTGAACGCCTATGCGAAGGTCATGAGCGCTCTGGCCCGCCTTTCCGGCGTATGCCCGCTGATCGCCTGCGTATCCGGCAACTGCTGCGGAACCGCCGCCATGATGGCCCGTGTTGCCGATATCACCATTCAGGTAAAGAAGAGCACGCTGGCTCTTTCAAGCCTGCTGGTGATGCAGAAGGGCGAGGATAAGGACAAGGATGCCCAGGCGCTTTTCGGCGCTGAAACGCTTGCCGCCCAGGGTGCTGTATCCATGGTGGCTGAAAATGAACAGGAAGCGTTTGCGATCATTTCCGAGCTGCTTGAACTGCTGCCCGCCTGCAACATGGAAGGCGCTCCGCTCGGCGATGATGATGATCTGAACCGTGTACTTGAAAATGCCGAGGATGCCGACGCCGAGGCGCTGGCTCAGGCGCTGGCCGACTGCGGGAAGACCGTTGAGCTGGGCAGGGCGTACGGCAAGTGCAACCGCACTCTGCTTGCCCGTGTGGGCGGAAGAAGCTGCGGCATCGTATCCCAGAACGGCGGAAAGATGAACGCGGCCGATATGGAAAAGACCGCCCGCTTTGTGCGCTTCTGCGATTGCTTCCAGCTGCCCGTGATCACGCTTTGCAATACAGACGGTATCGAGCCTCCCGCTTCGTCCCGTCAGGCCGAGACCATCCGCGCCGCCGGCCAGCTGATGTACGCCTATGCCGAGGCGACCACCGTGAAGGTATCCGTGATCCGCGGAAACCTGATCGGCAATGCCTATGCGGTGATGGGTGGCGGAGATATGGCCGATGTGAGCTATATGTGGCCTGACGCGGCTGTCGCGGCCGTATCCGCTCCCGTATACGAGCGTACGCTGGCCAAGGGGGATTATGCCGGGCTCTTCGGCGCTGTGGCAACAGCGAAGGCCGGCCTGACCGATGACTGCATCGATCCCGCGGATACTCGCAAGGCCGTGATCGCCGCCATGGAAATGATGGCGACCAAGCATGATGTCAACCTGCCCCGCAAGCACGGCAATCTGCCGCTGTAAGGAGGACGGAAGATGAGTAACTTTACCATCGGCCTTTCCACTACCGCGATCGGCATGCTCGTGGTTTTTGTGGGGCTTGCGATCCTGATCGGCTGCATCATGCTGATGGGTCTGCTTACAAAAAGGCTGAAGAGCGATGATAAGCCCGCCGAGGCGCCTGCTCCTGCCGCGGAGGAACCCGTACAGGAAGAGGAAGCCGAAGAAAACGATGATGCTCTTGTTGCCGTGATCAACGCGGCCGTGATGTGCGTATGGGATAAAAAGGATACCGGCTTTGTCGTGCGCCGTATCCGCCGCTGCCCCGTTCAAAATTCCTGGCAGAGCGCTGCCCGGGATGAACAGATGAATAACAGAATGTAAACCGGAAGGGAGATATTAAAATGCGTAAATTCAATATTACCGTAAACGGTGTTTCCTATGAAGTGGAAGTTGAAGAAGTGGAAGGTACTGCCTCCTCCGCCGCTCCCGTTGCCGCTGCCGCTCCCAAGGCTGCTCCTGCCGCCCCGAAGGCTGCCGCTGCCCCCGCTCCCAAGGCTGCTCCCGTAGCCGGCGGAAACAAGATCAACGCTCCCATGCCCGGCACCATTCTGGATGTGAAGGTCGCCGCCGGCTCCAAGGTAAAGAAGGGCGATACCCTGATGATCCTGGAAGCCATGAAGATGGAAAACGAGATCCAGGCTCCTGCCGACGGTACTGTTGCTCAGGTGACGGTAAGCAAGGGTGCTTCCGTTTCCTCAGGCGATGTGCTCTGCGTAATGAACTGAGTTTCTCTCCGGTATCACAGTAAATAACGGATAAGGAGGAGAAACTGCCTTGGAGAATGTAAACATTCTGGATACCCTGTCCAAACTGTGCGGAGAATCGGGTATCGCGCAGTTTGTCAAAAATCCGCTGGCGCTGATCATGGTGGGTGTCGCCTGCCTGCTGATTTATCTGGCCATCGGAAAGAAATTTGAGCCGCTGCTGCTTCTGCCCATCGCGTTCGGCATGCTGCTTACCAATCTGCTGGGCGCCGAGGTGTTCCATGAGGAGCTTTTTGCCGGCGGACACGCCAACTGGAAGCTGTTCGGCGGCGCCGTGCTGGTGAACGGCGGAGACCTGACGGAGGAACTGAAGGCTGCTTTGACCGTGAACGCCTCCGGTGCCGTGATGAACGGAGCCAATCTGTTCGGCCAGATCACCAAAGCGACCGGTGTGGAGGGAAGCGTGCTTGCGCCGTTCACACAGGTCATGCAGTATATGACCGATAACGAGACCGAAATGCAGATCATCCTGCAGGATGCCTTCATCAGCGGTTCTCAGGTATTCGCGTCAAACGGTACCCTGATCGCGACCGCCGGACAGAGCATTTCCGCCGGTCTGCTGGACTATCTGTATCTGGGCGTCAAGCTGGGCATCTATCCCTGCCTGATCTTCATCGGTGTCGGCGCCGGAACGGATTTCGGTCCCCTCATTGCCAACCCCAAGACGCTGCTTCTCGGCGCCGCCGCCCAGCTGGGTATCTTCCTTACCTTCATGGGCGCGAAGCTGTTTGGCTTTACCTCCGCTGAAGCCGGTGCCATCGGTATCATCGGCGGCGCGGACGGCCCCACCGCCATCTGGCTTACCGGTAAGCTGGCACCCCATCTGCTGGGGCCCATCGCCGTGGCCGCGTACAGCTATATGGCGCTCGTTCCCGTGATCCAGCCGCCTATCATGCGTGCCCTTACAACAAAGAAGGAACGCCAGATCGTGATGGAGCAGCTGCGTCCCGTATCCAAGAAGGAAAAGATTTTGTTCCCCATCGTAGTCACCATTCTCGTTTCTCTGATTCTGCCTTCCGCCACCGCGCTGGTCGGCTGCCTGATGCTGGGTAACCTGATGCGTGAATGCGGCGTTGTGGAGCGTCTGAACAAGACCGTGCAGAACGAGCTGATGAATATCGTGACCATCTTCCTGGGGATCACCGTCGGCGCAACCGCGACTGCCGCCACCTTCCTGCGCATCCAGACCCTGATGATCGTCGGTCTCGGCGTTGTGGCGTTCGGATGCGGAACCGCGGGCGGCGTACTGCTGGCGAAGCTGATGAACAAGCTTTCCGGCGGCAAGATCAACCCGCTTATCGGCTCCGCCGGCGTTTCCGCCGTACCCATGGCGGCCCGTGTTTCTCAGGTGGAAGGCCAGAAGGCAAAGCCCGGCAACTTCCTGCTGATGCACGCGATGGGCCCCAATGTGGCCGGCGTGATCGGTTCCGCGATCGCCGCGGGTGTACTGCTGAGTATGTTTGGAGGTTAATATCATGGCTAAAGTCAAGATTACAGATACCATCCTGCGTGACGCGCATCAGAGCCAGGCGGCCACCCGTATGCGCATTGAAGAAATGCTGCCGGTGTGCGACTTGCTGGATAAGGCCGGTTACTATTCTCTGGAATGCTGGGGCGGCGCCACCTTTGACAGCTGCCTGCGCTTTCTGCATGAGGATCCCTGGGAAAGGCTGCGCCTGCTGAGAAAGGCTCTGCCCAACACCAAGCTGCAGATGCTGCTTCGCGGCCAGAATATTCTGGGTTATAAGCACTATGCCGATGATGTGGTGGATTACTTCGTCAAGAAGAGCATCGATAACGGTATCGATATCATCCGTACCTTTGACGCTCTGAACGATCTTCGCAATATGGAGACTGCTGTGAAGGCCACCAAGAAGTATAACGGCATTGCCGAAGTGGCGATGAGCTATACGGTGTCTCCCGTTCACACCGAGGAATACTTTGTCAATATGGCAAAGGAAGTTGAAAACATGGGAGCGGACCTGATCTGCATCAAGGATATGGCCGGTCTGCTTCTGCCCTTCAATGCGTATTCCCTGATCAAAAAGCTGAAGGAGAATACCAAGCTGCCTGTTGTACTGCACACTCATAACACCGCCGGCACCGGCGCGATGACCGTGCTGAAGGCTGTAGAGGCCGGTGTTGATATCGTGGATACCGCTCTTTCTCCTCTTGCCGGCGGTACCTCTCAGCCCGCTACCGAATCCGTTGCCGCCGTACTGGCCGGAACGGAATACGATACCGGTCTTGATCAGGAATTGCTTGCGAAGCTTGCCGAGCATTTCCGCGGCGTGGCTGCCCATCTCACCAAGGACGGCTGGCGCGATCCCGATAAGGTGCTTTCCGTGAATGCCAAGGCGCTGCAGTATCAGGTGCCCGGCGGCATGCTGAGCAACCTGATCGGCCAGCTCAAGCAGGCAAACGCCATGGATAAGTATTATCAGGTGCTGGAGGAAGTGCCCCGCGTACGTAAGGAATTCGGTTATCCTCCGCTGGTTACGCCCACCAGCCAGATCGTTGGAACACAGGCCGTGATGAATGTGCTTGGAGGCGAGCGCTACAAGATGGTTCCCAAGGAGAGCAAGGGTCTGCTGCGCGGCGAATACGGCCGTCTGCCCGCTCCCGTGGATGAGAGCGTGCGTAAAAAGTGCATCGGCAATGACAAGGTGATCACGCACCGTCCCGCCGATGATCTCGCGCCCGAGCTGGACAAGTACCGTGAGGAAATGAAGCAGTTCAACGAGCAGGAAGAGGATGTGCTCTCCTACGCGCTGTTCCCGCAGGTCGCCACCAAGTTCTTTGAGTGGCGTCAGGCGCAGAAGCTGCAGGAGGATCCCACCTCTTTTGACAAACAGGACGGCACGATGCCGGTATAAGTTTATATGCCCGCCGGGAGAGGAGGATCTCTTCCGGCGGGCGTTTTGTTTGTGCCGCGGGCACATGGCTCAGTACCGAATCTATGTGAAAAACTGCGGAAAAGCTTGCGGGAAAGAACCGGAAAGAATATAATACAGATGAAAAATACTCAGCTGCGGAGGGATGAATAATGGATATTCTTGAAAGATTTCTCGGCTATGTCAGCATAAACACCAACAGCGATGAGGAAAACGAAAACTGCCCTTCCTCGCCCAATCAGCTTTTGCTCGCGAAAAAACTGGTGGAGGAAATGAAGTGCATCGGCATCACAGACGCGCGCGCGGATGAACACGGCTATGTGTACGGCAGCATACCGGCCAACGCGGAAAATCAGCCCGCGATCGGCCTGATCGCACATATGGATACCAGCTCTGCTGTACCTGGCGGGCCGGTCGTTCCCCGTGTGTTCCGATATGAGGGCGGAGACATTGTGCTAAACAGTGAAAAAGGCATCGTAATGCCCGAAAAGGACTATGAGACCCTTAAAAGAGACAGGGGAGCGGAGCTGGTGGTAACGGACGGAACGACGCTTCTGGGAGCCGATGACAAGGCCGGCATTGCCGTCATCATGGATGTGGCGGAAAAGCTGATGAAGGACGGCGATATCCCTCACGGGAAGGTATGCATCGGCTTTACGCCGGATGAGGAGATCGGCCGCGGAGCGGATCTGTTTGATGTTGAGCATTTCGGGGCTGATTTTGCCTATACACTGGACGGCGGCGCGCTGGAGGAAATGGAGTATGAAAACTTCAATGCCGCGTCCGCACGTATCACCGTGCGTGGCTTTTCCATCCATCCGGGCTCCGCGAAGGATAAAATGGTAAACGCGCTGAAGGTGGCAATGGAGTTTGACCGCATGCTGCCGGAGCGTGAGGTGCCGGAAAACACAGAGGGCTATGAGGGCTTCCATCATCTGGACAGCCTGTGCGGAGAGGTGGCTCAGGCCCGCGCGGATTATATCATCCGTGATCACGACCGTGAAAAGTTTGAGGAAAAGAAGCGCGGGTTTGAACGCGTTGCCGCGTATCTGAATGAAAAGTACGGCAGCGGTACCGTTACGCTGGAGATCCGCGACAGCTACTATAATATGCGCGGGATCATTGAGCAGGATATGAGCATCATACACCGGGCGGAGGAAGCGCTGCGCGGCGCGGGCTATGCCCCTGTCGCCGTTCCCATCCGCGGAGGAACGGACGGAGCGCGTCTTTCCTATATGGGGCTGAAGTGCCCCAATATCGGTGCCGGCGGGCGCAATTTCCACGGCATTTTCGAATACCTGAATGTTGATGAAATGCGGAAGGCATCCTGCGTTGTAACTGAGATCGTACGCGCGAGGTAAACAAAAAGCACGGGATGCCCGTTCCGGGCATCCCGTAAGTAAATGAAAAGCGTTATATGACCCTGTGCTCAAGCCATTTTTTGCCCCGGAAGCGCAGTATGAAGCATATGCCCCGGCAGATCCAGTCCGCGTGCATGGCCAGCCATACGCCCAGGATCTGCAAATGGAACAGGTCCACCAGCACAAAGCTGAGCCCGACGCGCAATACGAGCATGCTGATGATGGAAACCGTCATGGTGTACCGCGCGTCTCCCGCGGCCCTCAGTATATTGGGCAGGCCGAAGGACGGCATCCATGAGATCACGCTGAGCACGCAGTAGATCTTTTCCACCTGCAGGGCCGCTTCATAGGCACCCGGGGTGCGCTCCAGACCGAACAGCCCCAGAAACAGCGGGCAGAAGGCGAATATGATCACATTGAGCGGCAGGATCGAAAGGAAAATGATCAGCTGCAGCTTTTTGCCGTAACGGCGGGCCTGAGCAAAATTGCCCGCGCCCACACACTGACCGATCACGGTGATCGCGGCCAGCCCTACCGCGCTGCCGGGAATATTCGGGAAACCGGAAAGCGAGTTGACCGCGGCGTTCGCGGCGATCATGGCCGCGGGAAGCCGGGTGATAATGACCATGATGATCAGCTTTCCCACCTGGAAAAGGCTGTTTTCGGCGCCGCTGGGAAGGCCGATGGCCAATATACGGCCCAGCATGCGGCGGTCCCATTCCGGATGAAGCGGTTCCTCAAGATGGATGGGCAGCTTTTTTCTGAGCAGGATGCGCATGATGATCAGCGCGCATACGCCGCGGCTGACAAGAGACGCGATGCCTGCTCCCGCGACGCCCAGCCCGCAGGGGCCGATCAGCAGGGCGTTGCCGCAGATGTTGATGGCGTTCATGATGGTGGATGAGATCATGGAGGAACGGCTGTCTCCCTGCGCGCGCAGGATCCCGACACCGCCGTTATAGATGCCCAGAAAAGGGTAGGAGAGAGCGGAGAGGAGCAGATAGGTTTTGCACATCTCCTTCGTCTGCCCGTTCAGCGAGCCGTAAAAGCCCTCAATGATCGCTCCTCTGAGGGGAGCGGCAAGCATTGCGATCACCAAAGAAACCGCGAGGGAAGCGTACAGCAGCAGCTTTGCAGCCTTGCATGCGTTTTTATGCTCGCCGTGGCCGAGATACTGCGCGGCCACAACGGCGCCGCCGGTTCCCATCGCGGAAAACAGGTTGATCAGAAGGTTGTTGAGGGTGTCCACGGTGGATACGGCCGATGTCGCGTATTCGTTTACACCGGCTACCATAACGGTGTCCGCCATGCCTACCAGTACAGCCAGAAACTGCTCGATCACGAGCGGTATGATCAGCCGGGTGAGCTGCTTTGCGGTAAAGGAGATCTCCCGGACGCTGTTTGCCGAAGGGGTTTCTTCTGTGATGAGCTTTGCTGATGCCATAATTGCCTCGCTTGATGATGTTACATCCGCATTATAGACCGTATTTGCCTTGCAAACAATGTACAAATCGATAAAATGACAGTCAAAACCACTGATGTTGATATAATGTTTACAAACAGAACGGTGCGGGAGACTGGAAATATACAGGAGGACCGTGTATAATGAAAAAACGGAAACTGATTCTTCTGCTTACGGGTATCACCGTTGTGCTGGCTGCCCTGACGACAGCCGTCGTTCTGCTTGCGGACAGACTGGCCGGAGAGGATGAGCTCCGTATTGCCGATACCTCGCCCGTGATCAGGGCATCCGGGCAAATGGATGAATGCTTTGCCGATATCATTTTTCGCCCGGAAAACAGCACGCTGGCGATCACATGGGAGATCGAATGGACCAACCGCACAGGAGAAACAGTGGAGGATCTCGTATTGAGGACCTGGGACGGAGCGTTTTGCGACGCTGCCTGCAGCCCTGCCGCCGTGGATCAGGTGTTTGACTGCACATACGGAAAACAGTTCAATGCCGGCGGGATACGCTTGGACGGGGCGTGGGTGGACGGTGAGCTGGCGGACGCCGGCTTTGACGACAATGCCAAAACACTGCTGCGCATCCGTACAGGCCCTGTCCGCGATGCGGAGACGAAAAAGATCAGGGTGCGTATCGGTCTTTCCGTGCCGGAGCTGGCCTATCGCTACGGCAGAGTGGGGAATATCTGGCAGTTGGGTAACATTCTTCCCGTACCGGGAATATGGGAAAACGGCGCCTGGCGTACGGATGAATACTGGCCGGTCGGTTCGCTTCCCGCGGGCCCCTGTGTCAATTTTGATATCCGCCTTCAGGTTCCGGAGGGATATGCTGTTTTTTCATCCGCTCCGCTTGAAAAAAACGGGACGGTGTATACCGGCAGGCTTGAATGTGCCCGTGACGCCGCCTTCGTGATCGCCGGGAGCGGCCATGTGGTGTATGACGAGGCAGGCGGGGTGAGCATCACCTGCTATGCTTCGAGCGGTGAAGGGGCCCAAAAGGCCTGTGAGTATGCCGAAAAGGCGCTTGCGTGCTACGCGGAAAGGTACGGCGGCTATCCCTATCCGTGCTTTACCTGCGCCGAGTGCGCGTTGCCCTTCGCGGGTGAGAGCTATCCGGGGCTTGTGATGATATCAAAAGAGAAGTTCTCTGATGACACGGCACTGGAGGAGGAGATCGCCCTGCAGACAGCCAGACAGTGGTTTGGCGGGATCGCGGGGAGCGATGACGCGAGGGAGCCGTGGCAGAGCGCCGGCCTGAGCGGCTACGCGCGGATCCGCTATAAGGAAAAGTATGAGGGCGCGGACAGTGCGCGCGTTTACGCAAACCGTACGGCGGGGGAAGCGATGAAGACGAGGATCGCTTCCGATGTGACGCCCGGCAGCCCGGTCATCCATTTCGGAGATTTGACGGATTATGCCATTGTGGTGTATGATAGAGGGACGGCGTTCATGCTTGCCTGTGACGAGCTGTGCGGCGGCAGGATGGATGAGTTTCTCCGCCGGTACGCCGAAAAATTTATGTTTTCCTCCGCGTCAAGGGATGATTTTGCCGCGCTGTACCGTATGTGCTTCGGTGAAGACATTTTGCCTCTGATGGAGGATTATCTGGATACGCTGATTTGAATTATTTGATATGAAGGTGATCTGAATGAAACAGAAGGATTGCTGTGTACTGATCCCCTCTCTGTCGCCGGACGAGCGGCTGCCCGAATACGCGAAAGCGCTGCTCGCGGCGGGCTTCGGAGGCGTTGTGGTGGTAAACGACGGGTCTTCCCGGGAATATGACCGCTTTTTTGACGAGCTGCGCCTGCTGCCGGGCTGCACGGTACTGGGGTATGAGGTGAACCGCGGAAAGGGCTATGCCCTGCGCGCGGGGATCGGCCATATCCTCGGCAAGACCGGCTTCCGCGGGATCATCACCGCGGACAGTGACGGACAGCATACGCCGGGTGATACGCTGAAGCTGGCGGAACGCCTCGGTGAGGAGAGGGTGCTGCTGCTCGGAAGCCGTGATTTTGTATCCGAGAACAGTACCATTCCGAAAAAAAGCCGTTTCGGAAACCGTATGACCTCCGCCGTGTTCAAGCTGCTTTACGGGCAGTATCTGCCTGATACGCAGACGGGGCTGCGCGCCTTTTCAAGAGATCTGGGGCCGCTCATGCTGGATGTGGAGGGAGACCGTTTTGAGTATGAGATGAATGTGCTCATCCGCTGCAGCCGTGAAAAGGTGAAGATGGTACCGGTGACCATCGATACGATCTACCTTGAAGAAAACAAATCCACCCATTTCCATCCGCTGAAGGATTCCTGGCGCATCTACAAGATCCTGCTGGGGGAGAAGCTCAAGCCCATCCTGTTTGCGGGAACGGGGGTCATCAGCTGGCTGATCGACTACATCCTCCGTTTGCTGCTGCTCTACCTGCTGTTCAAAAAGCTCCTGCCGGGTAATGTGGACTGGTGGGTGTTCCATTTTGAAAAAGCCGTGCTCGCGGCCTATGTGCCGGCAAGGATCATTTCATCCTATGTCAATTATCTGCTCAACAGAAACATCGTGTTCGGCGCGAAAAAGGATAAAGGCTCGGCAGTGCGCTACTATATCCTGGTCGTGTTCGCGCTCGTGCTCTCCATGACGGTATCCTCTCTGCTCTCGGCCTACGCGGAAAGCATCGAGTGGCTGGTGATGATTGTTGTGGATATCGCTGTGTTCGTTATGAATTACTTTATCCAGAAGCACTGGGTTTTCCGCGACAAAAAGTAAAGGCAGAAACCGGTACACAGCCGTTTTTCAAACAGCCATGGGTACTTCATCCGAAGGAGGAAATTTATAATGATGAAAAAAATGCTTACTGTGCTGCTCGCGCTGCTCAGCGCGGCGGTGATCCTGAGCGTGTCGGTGCTGGTGCCTTCCGCCGTGATGAGTCAGGACAGGCTCAATGAGGCCGACGGGGAAGACTTAGGAGAGGACGGAGACGGTGAGGAAATAGACCTTTCAAGCGCTTCACGGCTTGCCGGAAACGGTTTTTCGCTTGTTTCCCTGTTTATCCCTTCCGCTCAGGCGGAGGAGACGGAGGACGGAGCGGCTGACGGGCAGAAGGTATATGTGCTTTCCGATGACCTTTATACCGGCGGCAGCAAACCGCTTTCCTCCGGCTATACGCGCGATGAGGACGGAAACATCGTACACTATAAGGATGAGACCATTGATGTGAAGCTGGAAACAAGATACGACGAAGAAAAAAAGATCTCCTGGCGTATCGCGTATGTGACGGTTCAGTCCGCCACCCAGCTGCGCACCGCTGTGGCCTCCTCCAAGGTGACCGGCAGCAAGACCGCTGTGCCCACCAGCCTTGCCGCGAAATACAACGCGGTGGTCGCCATCAACGGCGATGACTATCAGAACGGCAAGGACGCGAAATCCTTTGAGGTGCGCATGGGGCAGAAGGTGCGCAGCAAGATCAATAAAAAGCGCGACCTGCTGATCATCGATCAGAACGGAGATCTGCGTATCTTTGTCAAGAGCGATTCCGATGAGATCAAACAGTATCTTGCCGATGGGCATACCGCCGTGCAGGCGTTCACCTTCGGCCCCGCGCTGGTGATCGATGGCTGTGAATGCGCGATCCCTCAGGATTACAAGTACAACCCGAACAAGCCCGAACCGCGCTGCGCGATCGGCCAGACCGGCCCGCTCTCCTATGTGCTGGTCGTTGCCGAGGGCAGGGATGAAAGCAATTCCGCCGGTGCTACGATGGCCCAGCTGGCCGAATTCATGTGCTATGAGATGGGCTGTGAGCAGGCCTACAATCTGGACGGCGGAAACAGTGCCACCATGGTGGTGGGCGGAAAGCTGTATATGGATCCCTCCCACCGGGAACGCGATCTCAATGATATCCTTTATTTCGCTTCGGCGATCACGGAGGAGTAAATGAACGGATTCGATCTTGCCGCGCTTGACCTTCAGGATCAGGTACTGTTTACGCTGGGAGGCGTTGCCGTATATCAGTACGGCGCGCTGCTTTCTGTCGCCGCGCTGCTCTGCTTTCTCATGACTGCCCTGAGAGCAAAGAAAGTGAGTGCACTCGGCGTGGCCGCGGGCACTTTTGCAGGGCTTGTGTTCGGCCTCATTCTCTCAAGGCTGCTGTATGTGTTTGCGGATGAGACCTCGCGTGCCGATTTTTCCTTTGAAAATATCATTCATTTCACCCTGGGCGGCTTTTCCATGTGCGGCGCGCTGATCGGCGCCTCCGCCGGCTGCGCGCTGGGGGCAAAGCTGAGCGGAGACCGGGCTGCCGATCTGTTGGACGCTCTTGCGCCCGGGCTGATGCTGTTTGTGTGCATCGCGAGGCTTGGTGAATGGGGCGGAAGCTGCATCGGCTACAGCCGTGAGCTGGAAAACGCCGATGGCTGGCTTTACAATTCCTTCCTTGCGGATGACGGATACCTGCGCGTGTATCTGCTGGAGGCCGCCGCGGCGCTGCTGATCATGCTTTTGCTGCTATTCCTCGGCAGCAAAAGAAAAAGCGGATTCGTCTTTCTGCGGGGGATGATCGTGTACGGCGCGGTGCAGACTCTGCTTGAAAGCCTGCGTCATGACGGGCATATGCGCTTCGGCTTTACGGGGCTGCAGCATATCCTGAGCTTTGCCTTCCTGTTTTTCGCCGTGATCGTGCTGTGGGTGCTGTACAGACGGGAGACCGGCAGATCCGGCAGGGGGATCGCGGCGGCGGCCGTCGTTCTGATCGCCGCGGCGCTGTGCATCGTGCTGGAATTCTTTATTGACGGAAATCAGGCCTATATCGGCCTGAATGTGGACAACCTGGACAGACGGCTGATCTACGCGCTGTACGCGGGTCTGCTCGCGCTTTCCGCCGTGTGGGCGCTTGCTTTCGCGTCCGCGGCTGAAAAGGTGTACCGGGCACGGAAAAACCGGTAAAGGAGGCAAACTGATGGAAAAGAAGGATGTTGACCGGATCAATGAACTGGCCCGGAAGATGAAAACAGTAGGCCTGACAGCGGAAGAAACGGAAGAGCAGCAGCGGCTGCGCAGGCAGTATATCGATGAGTTCAAGGCGAACCTGAAGGCAACGCTTGATAATACCTATATCCAGCGTCCGGACGGAACAAAGGAAAAACTGGAAATGAAAAAACCGCTCCACTGATCGGCAGCGATATCCGCCTGATGCAAAAGGAAAAAATCACTTGCAAATGGGACGCCGCGCGGCGTATAATATGCAAGGTTTATTGCAATTTTGAAAGGAAGAAAAAACGATGCGCAAACAGAAAATGCTCGTTCTGACCGCTCTGCTCGTATGCGGCGTGATGCTGCTTTGCGGCTGCGGGATCAAAGTAAAGGACACTGCCGTGGATAATGCCCGCACGGTGATCGATGTGAACGGCAAGACCTATGATAAGCAGACGGTAAATAACCTGATCGCCTATTACGCGCAGCAGTACGGCGTATCCGCTTCCGCCGTGCAGAGCTATGCGATCAGCAGCCTCATCCGTGAGGAAGTGATCAGCCAGAAGGTGGCTGAATACGGCGTTGATGAGCTGACCGAAGAAGAAAAAGAGAACGCGAAGCTGGTGGCGAAAAACCAGTACGCGGCTGAAGTGATGAATAACTATGCGCAGAGCTTCGGCACCGATGCCGATACGCTGCTCGGTTATTTCGGCTTCCCCGATTATGTGAGCGCCGTATGTGCTCTGAACAATGAAGAGGACATCCCTGAGGAAGCCTATTCCGCCTATATCCCTGCCGGTGAAAGCACCGTAAAGCAGAAAAAGCTTTCCGATCTGCTCACGGCGGAGGTCGTGCTTGAAGAGAGCGACAGTGCCACTGTACAGACGCTGTATGACAATGAGCTGGCTGCAGATACGCAGGCGTATGCCGCTGCTTCCGCGCTGTGTGACGCGTATAACGGCGGTACCGATTCCCGCATCCTCTTCTATCCGGAGGGGCTGCGCTACACCAAGAGCATGCTGATCATGTTCAGTGAGGAGGATCAGGCCGTCGTTACGGAAAAGGCTTCCGCGCTTGCCACTGCCAAAAACGCCGTGGCGGATGCCGAAAAAGCCGTGACCGATAAGCAGGATGCCGCTGTGACCGATGAGGAAGCTCAGAAGCAGGCGGACGCGGCGGCGCTGGCTGCCTCCGCTGAGGAAGCCGTGAACGCTCTCGGCGAGGAGAGCGAGGAACTGGCTGCCGCGAAGCAGGCGCTTGAAGAAGCGAATGCCGCTCTTGAAAAAGCGAACGCGGCTGTACAGGCGCTGAAGGACGCTGTGGATGTGACTGCGGAACAGGCTGCTGTTGAAACCGCGAAGGCTTCGCAGGATGCCGCTCAGGCGGAGTATGATCAGGCAGTTGAAAACGGCTATGCCAACGCGAAAACGATCGCTGACGGAGTGATCGCCCGTGTGAATGCCGGAGAAAGCTTCGATGAGATAAAGAAAGAGGAGCTCAATGCCGATGTGGGCATGCGTTCCGGGGCGCTTGCGGATAAGGGCTATCTCATCAGTGCCGATTATACCGATTTCGTTGCAAGCTATGTCACAGCCGCGATGGCGCTTGAAAAGCCCGGCGATATCAGCGAGCCTGTACGCGATGATGATTACATGGGCTGGTTCATCATTGAATACGCCGCGGACGCTCCTCAGGGGAATGTGCCTCTGGAGGAAGTGCGTGAAAGCTTTGAAAACGAAGCGCTGACCACGAAGAAGAGCAATATGTTCAGCGTGATGGTGAATGAGTGGATGGCCGATCCTTCCGTGAAGACCTATCCCGAAGTACTGGATGACTGATGATGTTCGGCGCGGGCTGCCGCAGAGATCGATCTGCGGCAGCCCGCTTTATTTATCGGCCCAAAAGGATACGCGGCCTGACGGCTTCACCTCAATTTCTCTTCTTTGCCGTACCGGCGGAAAACTTTTTTAAGCTCACTGATGATTTACGGGTATGCTGTTTTTCAACAGTCCGGTTTCCAAACTCAGGATCAGTATGGCGTTCCGCTGTACGAAAAGCGTGCCTGCCGCCGGGATACCGCTTCAGCCTCATGTTGCCAAAACCGGACACGGAAAGGCACGGTTGCGCGGAGCTGTATACGGGTGTATAATCAAAATGGGGCTGCTGACGGCTTTGTTGCGCAAACGAATATGTGAAAGGAACGGATACGGATGAACAGGAACTTTTCCGCGATGACAGTACGGCGTTTTGGGTGCTGTATGCTGGCTGTGATGCTTTGCCTTCAAAGCACCGTTTTTTCCGCGGCTGCCGAAACGGAAGCGGCGGAACGCCCTTCGGCACCGGTTTTTTCAGTGCAGGGCGGCTTTTATGATGCTCCGGTGTACCTTGAAATGACCGGTCCGGAGGATTGCGCTATTTTTTATACGCTGGACTGTACCTCTTCCGCCAATACGGATTACAGCTACGGGTACTCGGAACCGGTAGAGATCCGCAATACCGATCAGGCGCAGAACACGGTAAGCGCGAGAAAGGATATCACGCTGGAAAGCTGGTATTTTCCGCCCTCCTATCCGGTGCCCAAGGCAACGGTAGTGCGCGCTGTGTGCATTGATCAAAACGGACGCGTGAGTGATGAAACGGTGCAGACCTACTTTATCGGGCGCACCGAAAGCTATTATACGATGATGAACACGATCAGCCTGGTGACGGACGGAAGCAACCTGTTCGGCGCGGTGAACGGCATCTACACGGTGGGCGAGTATTTTGAAAGATGGCGTGAAAGCGATGAATATGAGGAATACGATAACATTGCCGATCCGCGCTATCCCGCCAATTACAACCAGCGCGGACGCGAATGGGAACGTCCCTGCCGGATACAGGTGTTCTCCGGCGGCGTACCGGTGCTTAATCAGGATGTGGGCATGCGTATCTCAGGCAATTATTCACGCTGCAGCGCGCAGAAATCGATCACCTTCTATGCCCGCAGGGAATACGGCAAGGGTAAAATGAGCTGTGATCTGTTCAGCGGGAAATGCCTTGATATGAACGGTGAAGTGATCAGAAAGTTTGACCGCGTAACGCTCAGAAACGGCGGAAACGATTACGCGTATGCCCGGCTGCGTGATGACCTGAACCAGGAGCTGATGAGTGAACTGAACCTGTCCGTACAGGCCAAAGCTCCTTATATCCTGTATATCAACGGAGAATTCTGGGGCCTCTATTCCATGCAGGAAAAACTGGACGAGCATTATCTTGCCGCTCATTACGGCGTGGATCAGGATAATGTGACGATCATCAAAAAGGGTAAGCTGGATGAGGGCAGCGAGGAGATCGCTGAGGAGTACCGCGATTTTTATGAATGGGCGCTGGAGGCTGATTTTTCCGTTGAGGAGGACTATCGGCGGTTTGCGGAAACGATCGATATTGACAGCCTGATCGACCTGTTTGCCGCCGAAAGCTATGTATGCAACTGGGATTTTGCCCCGAATATCAATAACTGGATGATGTGGCGCGTAAATGAGCCGGACGGGACGAAGTACGGAGACGGAAAATGGCGCTTTATGGTGTATGATACAGAGTATTCTCTCGGCCTGTACGGAAGCAGTGAAACGCAGTACTATTATGATTACCTTGCCAACATGGATACCGAGAATACAGATCTGTCCCTGCCGGTGCTGGTCTTTTATCTCACGCTGCTGAGTGAGGATTTCAACACCCGTTTCACGGACCGGTACAGGGAACTGACGGAAACGGTCTTTGCGCCGGAGCATGTCCTGCCGATCATTGACCGGCTGGTGAGCGAGCAGGGAGAGGCCTTCGCTGATACCGCCGAGCGCTTTGGCATCCGGACGGATTATCTGGATGAAGTATATAACATCAGGGAGTTTTTTGAACAGCGCGGACCCGTGGCGCTGGAACAGCTGGAAGCGTTTTGCGAAGAGTGACTGCAGGAGGCATGCAATGGATTTTGAGGCGTTTATCGGGGGCATCACGGATGAAAAACTGAACGTTTACGGCGTTGAGGTCTACCGGGACGGAAAGCTGTGTTTATCATGGGGCGATACCCGGAATACCCGTTATCCTGTTTATTCTGTGACCAAGTCCTTTCTTTCCGCGGCCTTCGGGATCGCGCGGGACCGCGGACTGATCTCGGAAAAGGAGAATGTGCTGCAGCGTATGCCGGAGGAAAACCTGGCCCGTATGACGGATGAAGCACGGAAACAGATGGAACAGATCACCCTGAAACGGCTGCTCACCATGTCTGTTGAAGGCTTCCCTTTCCGGCCTGAGGGGGATAGCTGGCTGGACTTTTCTCTGAATTACCCGCTGCCTCATCCGGAAACACCGTTATTCAATTACAGCAACATTTGCTCCTATCTTGTATCCGCCGCGCTGGAGCAGGCGGTCCGTGAGGATGCGTACAGTTTTCTTGAGGAGAATGTTCTTGAAAAGCTGGGTATCAGGGATGTGCGCTGTCAGCGTTCACCGGAGGGGATCTTCTACGGAGCCACCGGCCTTGAAATGACGGTGAATGAAATGAGCAGGCTGGGACTGATGCTTTCCGCAGACGGCGTTTTTGACGGCAGGAGGATCGTATCTGAAGCGTATGTCCGTGAGGCGACCGGTGTACGGCAGATGAACCGTGAAGGCGGATACGGCTACTTTATCTGGAAATACCGTGACGGCTTCAGCCTGAACGGAAAATGGGGGCAGAGATGCTATTGCCTTCCGGAAAGCGGCCTGATGATCAGTTTTATGTCCTGCATGGAAAACGGTTCAGACCGGGTGAAGGAGCTGATGGAACGGTATCTGCTCTGAACCTGACAGATCGCGTGCGGCGAAACGCGCGGGACGCGTTTTGCCGCGCGTGGACGGAAAATGAAAATAATGCTATAATGTAAACGGTGATCCCGGAAAGAAAGGCGGTGAACGGTATGGAAAGCGGAAGCGCGTACGGGCTTTTCAGCCTGGCAATGCGTTATGTGTTTACAGGACTGCTTTTTTTTATTGCGGTATACGCTTTTCTTGCCGTGCTTCGGGAGGCCCGAGCCTGGAATAACGAGCTTCGATCGCTGCCGGACGCCGGAAAGATCGGTGAACTGTATGACAGAACAAGAGAAAAAAGCGTACCGCTGCCGCGCGAGGGCGTGATCGGTAAAGGCCGTTCCTGCGATGCCCGCATAGGCGGAAAGGGAGTTGGGCGCGATCACGCGATGCTCTGCTTTATTCCCGGGAAAGGGCTGAAGGTGACGACATGCTTTGCCAGATATGTGACCGTAAACGGCAAGCGTGTGAAGGGGAGCGCAGTGCTTGTGAACGGTGACCTGCTTGCAATCGGCGACAGAGAGTATCAGGTGCGCTTCTTTTCCGGGCTGGACGCGCCCTTCCGCGCGAAGACGGAATATGACAAGACAGATCCTCAGGAGGCGCTCTGGGGTGAGGCGAATGCGCCTGACGGCAGCTTCCCCGATGAATGGGGCAGCGGATGGGGAGCAGACGCGTACAGCAACCCTCTCTGCGGAGGCCGGCAGAACGGTGCCGGCGCTTCGCAAGAAGGCAGAAGTGAGAACATACAGGACGGATGGGGAGAGCAGGAATGAGACGGAAACGCGCGAAGCAAAAGATGAAGCCGTTGCTGACAGCGGTGGCGGTCTTCTTTTTCTGCGCCTTTCTGATGCTCTACTTCCGCACGGGCAATACCGAATGCCTGCTGCTTTCGGCTGTTGTGCCGCTGGTGACGGTCGTTTCCGCTCTGCTGCTGAGCAGCCTCTTCGGGGCGGACCGCCTCCTGCTTTCTCTGGTGAGCTTCCTCGCGGATCTGGGTGTGCTGATCCTGTACAGGATCAGCCCGGAGCTGGGGATCCAGCAGGCGATACACTGCCTGGCGGGGCTTGCCGTGATGACGGTATGCATCCTGCTTGTCAGAAATATCAGCCGCTGGCCGGCCCTGATCCTGATCGCAATGGCGGCCTCCCTTGCCATGCTGGCTCTGCCGCTTGTGGCGGGAAAAGAGATCAACGGCGCCAAAGCGTGGCTCAGCATCGGCGGGTATTCACTGCAGCCCAGTGAGCCTGTCAAGCTCGCACTGCTGCTTTCGGTGGCCTATGTGCTGTCAAGAAGGCAATATATCCTTGCGATCCTCTTTTCGGGGCTGTGTCTGCTGCTGCTTATGCTGCAAAAGGATCTCGGAACCGCCCTGCTTTATTATTTCGCGGTGCTCATCATGCTGTATTCCGCGACCGGAAGCCTGCTGCTGATCCTGCTGGGACTGGCTGCCGGCGCCGGTGCCGCTGTGCTGGGCTACAGCATGTTTGCCCATGTAAAGGTGCGTGTGGCCGTATGGCAGGACCCCTGGCAGGACGCGGATCATTACGGCTATCAGATCGTACAGGGGCTGATCGCCATGGTGAACGGCGGCCTGTGGGGAATGGGACTGGGTCAGGGAAACGCCGTAAGGATCCCCGAGGCGCAGAATGACTATATCTTTGCCGTGATCATAAACGAATTCGGCCTTGTGTTCGCGCTTGCGGTGCTTCTGGTGTACGCGCTCATCATCGTGCGCTCCGTAATGATCGCGCGGCGCAGCACATCCCTGATGTACGCGCTGCTGGCGGCCGGCTGTGCCGGTATGCTGGGCGTACAGGCCTTTGTGATCGTGGGCGGCATCATCAAGCTGATCCCTCTTACCGGGATAACGCTGCCGTTCGTTTCCTCCGGCGGTTCCGCGATGGCGGCCTCAATGGGGATCGCCGGGCTGATCCAGGGAGTGAACGCGCGCAATCGGGATGTGCTGAAGGAAGACCGCCGGATCGCCGAAGGAGGGTCGCGCGTATGAAAAAGGTGAGAAAAAACATCATGCGCGTCGCCTGTGTGCTGTGTATCCTGCTGGCACTGCTGGCCGTATACGCGGTGTTCAGCGTAAAGAGAGAGGGGAACCGCTGGTTCTCTTCGCAGATGAATGCGGGGCTGGTGCGGGAACAGCAGAAAAATGTGCTGCCCGGCGATATTCTGGACCGGAACGGTACAGTATTGGCTACTGTGGACAGTGAAGGCAGGCGTGTATACCGGCAGGACAACCTCGAGCGGTGCTCCGTGGCACATGTGCTGGGTGATACCCGGGGCGGCGTGACCAACGGCGTGGAAAGCTTTATGGCAAGATCCCTTTACGGCTTTGACAGATCGTTCCTTGAGCAGTGCGCGCCTCTCCTGAAGGGAGAAAAGCCGAAGGGAGACAGCATACGGCTTACTCTGGACAGCGCGCTTTCCGGATATATCGCGTCCGTATTCCCCGCAGGCAGGAGCGGCGCTGCGGTGGTGATGAACTGGAAAACGGGAGAAGTGCTGGCCGAACTGTCTTTCCCGCTGATCGACCCTGAAACGGCGGATTATTCCTCCGCGGACAGAAGCGCATTTATCAACAAGGCGGTCCAATTGCTGAAGGCGCCCGGTTCCACCTTCAAAACAGTGACGGCTGCCTGTGCCCTGCGCAACCGGGCGGCCATTGAGCTGTGGAGCTTTGAGTGCGGGGGCTATCTGGAAGTGGGGGAGCGCAAGGTGACCTGTGCGGGAACGGACCTGAACAGGGGGCTTCTGGACAGACACGGCAGCCTCACGCTGAAGCAGGCCTACGCGAAAAGCTGCAACAGCGCCTTTGCCGATCTGGCCCTCGATCTGGGGGACGGAGTGCTCAGGAAAACAGCGGAGGAATTCGGTTTCAACGATAATTTTCTGTTTGAGGATATCGTGGTGGAAAACTCCGTATATCCGGCGGAAAACCGTACGGAGCTTGAGATCGCCTGGACCGGTGCCGGACAGAGCGCACTGCTCGCGACGCCCATGCATATGTGTATGATCGCCTCCTCGGTGGCGAACGGAGGCGTGATGGCGGAACCGAAGCTGGTGCTTTCCGTGATGTCCGAAACGGGTAAAACCAGAAAATCGTTTTCGCCTTCCGTATACCGCACGCCGCTCACAAAAAATGAAGCGGAAACACTGAAGGAATTCATGCGTGAAACGGTCGTATCCGGAACCGGAAAAAGCGCCTCGATCAGCGGCTATACCGTATGCGGCAAAACCGGGTCTGCCGAAATGGACGATCAGGCGAATACCGATGCCTGGTTTACCGGCTTTATCGCGGAGGAGAGCGCTCCGTACGCGGTGACGGTGACTGTGCTGGATGCCGGAGGGGGCGGCAGCGTGGCCGCGCCTGTAGCCGGAAAAATTTTTGAGTACCTGACGGAAAATATGAAGTAAAGTACCTGCAAGAACAAACAGGGCCAAAGGCCCGATGAAACACGGGAGGAAATGAAAATGAAAGCATCTGTGAAACTGATCGTGATGGCGCTGGCCGCGTTGATGTGTCTGGCGGTCCTGCCTGCTTCCGGTGAACTGAGCGGGAAAAGCAGCGAAGACTATGAGCCCCTGCGGGAGCTTGCGGAAGCGTACGGCTTCAAGCTGGGCGGCTGCTTCAGCTACAACCAGCTGAGGGATGCCTCCTATATGGGGATCATGGCGCGGCATTTTTCCAGTATCACCTGCACCAACGAAACCAAGGCTTATTCCATGCTGGACCAGAGAGCTTCAAGGGCGAGAGAGGACGGTATGCCCGGCATTAACTTTACCCAGGCGGATAAAATGATCGCCTGGGCGCAGAAAAACAATGTGAAGGTGCGCGGTCATGTGCTGGTGTGGGATGCCTATATGACCCCCTGGTTTTTCCATGAGGGATACAATGAAAAGAACCCCGTGGCGGACAGGGAGACCATCCGCGCGAGGATGAAGAGCTATATTGAGCAGGTGATCACCCATTTTGAAACGGAGTATCCCGGCGTGATCTACTGCTGGGACACCGTGAACGAGGCCATCGGTGTCAACCTCGGAGAGTATGAAGCGAAGGATCCCCGTCATCTGCGTACGATGCGCAACGGCCAGTCGAACCCCTTCTATGTGTATGCCGGAGAGGATTATGTGGAATACGCCTTCCTTTGCGCGAAGGATACGGTGGAGGCGCTGGGTGCCGATATCAGGCTGTTCTATAACGACTACAACATGTTTATGGCGGATAAGCGTACCGCGGCCTGCGCGCTGGCGAAAAGCATCAATTCCTACGCGAAGGATGAAAACGGTGAATACCGCGTTCTGATCGACGGGATCGGCATGCAGGGATACATCGGCGGCTACGGGACGCAGAACGGCTGTCTGAGCGATCAGGATATCACGAAGCTCCGCGACAGCATCCTTCAGTATGCTTCTCTTGGGCTTGAGGTGCAGATCACCGAAATGGCCGTACGCAACTATGACCGGGAACAGGCTGAAAAGCACGCGGAGTTTTACGGGAAGCTGTTCAAAATGTTCAGGAGCATCAACAGCAGGGACGAGAATCATCCGCTTACCGCCGTATGCATCTGGGGCATCAACGACTGCCCGAACCTCCCTCAGACCAACTATACCTGGAAGCTGAACAGCCCCTACGGCGGCCTGCTGGATGAAAGGAACAGGGTAAAAACCAGCTTTGATGCCGTGTACAGCGCACTGAAGGGCGAATGAACCGGCAGCAGGTGTGAAAACCGTGTAAGGCTGGGTCTCAAACAGCCGCCGGTACTTTACCCGAAGGAGGAAACATAACAATGAAGAAGCTGCTTTGCATCATCTGTATACTGTGCTGCGCCCTTGCCGTTCCGGCGGGCGCGGAGGAGGAAAGGAACGGCCCTCAGCTTTCATGGAAGATCCCGCAGGAATATACCCTGCTGTGCATGGATGCTCCGGGCACGGTGGAGCTGATCCGCTACCCGACGCGGGACTATGCCGGAGACGGACATGCCTTTGAAAAGGAAGCCTATGTTTATCTGCCGTACGGCTATGATACCGGAAAACAGTATAATGTGGTCATCCTCTGCCACGGTATCGGCGGCAGCAAGGATGAATGGGGGCTCAACAAGCCTGCCGGAAAGCTGAAATGCATCGCGGATAACCTGATCGCGAAGGGGGAAGCGGAGCCCTTCATTCTGGTCACACCGGACGGGAGAGCGGGGGAGCATTTCGCGAATGACGCGGCGAAGACAGCTTCCTTTTACCGGTTCGGTGAGGAACTGAGAAATGATCTGCTGCCGTATATGGACGCTCATTTCGCGACCTATGCGGATTATGACGAAGCCGGTTATGACCTTTCCGCGTCCAGAGATCACAGAGCGATCGCCGGTCTTTCAATGGGCGGAATGCAGACGGTGAACATCGGCCTGTGCGAGTGCGTCGATCTGTTTTCCTGCTTCGGCGCCTTTTCCGCTGCGCCTACGACCTATACCGCGCCGCGAATCGCGGAGGAGCTTGCGGACAGTCCCTATGAGATCGGCCTTTTCTACTCCGTATGCGGAAGGGATGATAAGGTGGCCTATGCTTCTGCGACCGCCGCGATCAACGGGCTTGATGAACGGTGCGACAAACTGACGCAGGGAGAAAATCTGATCGTATATGAACTGGCCGGCGGACATGATTTTTATGTCTGGAATCTGGGCTTTTTCCATTTTGCCGGGCTGATGTTCCGCTGAGAATACGGTAAAGAACATGCGCGAAACAGACAGAGAAAGAACCAGATTCGGAAAGGTCTATGTTGAGATCACGAATGTATGCAACCTGAATTGCTCCTTTTGTCACGGCACCCGGCGCGCGCCGCGGTTTATGAGCGGTGATGAGGTCTCGCTGTGCTTTGATCGGCTGAGGGGATACACGCGTCTCGTGTATCTGCATGTGATGGGAGAGCCGCTGCTTCATCCGGAATTCGGCCGTATCCTCGAGACCGCCGGCGAAAAAGGCCTCAGGGTGAATATCACAACAAACGGAACGCTTCTTCACGCTCAGGCGCAGGTCATCCATTCATCCCCGGCTGTGAACAGGGTCAATATCTCTCTCCACAGCTATGAAGGCAACGGTATACAGGATAGACCGGACCGGTATCTGGACGAGTGTATCGAATTTTCGAAAACGGAGAGCGGAGTGATCTCCTGCCTGAGGCTTTGGAACAGAAACGGCAGAGATACGCTGAACGAATACATCCTCTCACGCCTGCGGGAAGCTTTTCCCGGTGAATGGGAGGAAACACGCAAGGGGTACAGGCTGGCCGAACGCGTGTATCTTGAGTATGCCGGGCTGTTTGAATGGCCTGATCTCGGCGGAACAGAGTACACGGGGGACGCTTTCTGCTACGGCCTGCGCGAGCAATGCGCCGTGCTGGCGGACGGTACGGTCACGCCCTGCTGCCTGGACAGCGAAGGGGATATCGCGCTCGGAAATCTTTTCTGTCAGGATATGGATGAGATCCTTTCCTCCGCCCGCGCCCGGGATCTCTATGAGGGCTTCAGCAACAGAGAAGCGCGGGAAGAGCTTTGCAGACACTGCGATTATCACGGGAGGTATCGCTGATTAACAGGATCGGGGATGCCGTATACGGTGCGTCCCGGAAACTGTTTTTCAAATACCGTTCGCATAAGAAAAGAGGCTATTGCGGATCTTTTCTTCCGCAATAGCCTCGTGCTGTCTGCTTCAGCGCACGAAGGAAATACTGTTTTCACGCATCGGATGTTCCGCCTTGGTATCCGTCGGGGTGCCGAGCGCGATCGCGATGGCAAAATCCCAGCCGGCGGGGCAGTCGAGCCTTGCTCTGAACTCATCTCCGCGTTCTCCCGAGAACGCGTCCCGCGGCATGCCCAGGATCACGCTGCCCAGCCCCAGGCTTTCGGCGGCCAGAGCGATGTTTTCAACGGCGATCCCGCAGTCGATATCCGTATAGCGGAAATCCGGCTCACCGAAAATGAAGATCACACAGGGCGCGTGATAGAACACATCATAATCGCTCTGCGCAAAGCGCGGGCTGCGCTTGCTTTCGTCCCTCGCCATCACGGCTTTTCTCACTTCACCGTTCATTTCGGCAAGCAGAGCGCTGTCGGTCACGACGGTATAGTGACGGGGCTGCCTGTTGACCGCGGAGGGAGCCTGCATTGCCGCGTCCAGGATCAGGCGCAGCTGTTCATCGGTCAGGGGCGTGGTCTCATAGGCGCGGTGGCTGCGCCGGGAAGCGATCAGGGAAAGGGTTTCGTTCATCATGCTGTTCCTCCTTGTAATGAATGAATGCAATATGATAAAATGAGCGTGAAACGGGGGGTGAGGAATTTTGAAAATGTATACGGATCATTTTCAAACAGCCATCGGTGCTTCTTCCGGAGGGCGGGCAATACCGATGGAGACGATACCGGAATACGAAAAATGGATGCGTCTGGCGCTTGCCGAGGCTGTCGCGGATGAGAACGAGGTGCCGGTGGGGGCAGTGATCGTAAAGGACGGACGGGAGATCGCGAGAGCGCATAACGAACGCGAAGGCGGAGATCCCACCGCTCACGCGGAGATCCTGGCGATACGCCGTGCCGCGCGGGCGCTCGGTACCCGCCATCTGCATGGCTGCACCCTGTTCGTTACGCTGGAGATGTGCCCCATGTGCGCCGGAGCGGCGCTGATGGCGGAAATTGACCGCGTGGTGTACGGCGCCCGCGATGAAAAACAGGGCTGTCTCGGCAGTGTTTACGCTTTGGGACAGGACGCCGCGTTCTATCACCGTTTTCCTGCTGCCGGCGGGGTACTGGAAGAGGAATGCGCGCGTGTGCTGAGGGAATTTTTTGAAATAAAACGATCCGGTACATGAATATTATACCGCTTCCCGGCCTGACGGGCAATTGTTTTTATATTTTATGAACAGAATGTAACATTTTTCAGATCAGGCGGCGGGCTATTGCGGGAAAAACGGGAATATGACATAATGATAACGGAGCTGTTCGGGAGAACGAAAAGAGATCCCGAACGATAATGTCCCGGAGCGCGTACCGTATGTGACGGTATGCATGCCTGTACGGGTCCGGATGCCCTTTATCCGGCCGCCTGCTGTGCGCGGGGGGACCGGAATGCAGATCAAGCCGGATCAGGAACGGGTGCGGTTTCGTATCGAAAACGAGCGGAACAGACGGGACGGTAAAGAGGAGGAAACGGAATGAAGAAAAGCCTGAGGATCGCTGCTCTGCTGGTGTGCGCCGTGCTGCTTCTGCCTCTGTGCGTATGCGCTGAGGATGAGGACCCCGTGCTGATGACGGTAAACGGAACGGAGATCAGGAAGAGCGAAGCCGATGAATATATGTACGGCTACTATGTCAACGGATACATCGAATACTACGGCGATTATACCTCGGTGCTGGGTTATCTGGCTGAAAATATCCTTTTGCTGCAGAAGCTCGGGGATACGGAATACTATCACTTTACCGAGGAGGAGGAAGAGGCCTTCCGCACGGAGGCGCGGGATGAGGCGGAATCCTATATACAGGAATATGTGGAGTATTACCTTTCCGAGGATACCGAGGAGGCACGTCGGGCGCTTGAGGAGCAGGCGAAAGATTACTATGCCGGCTATGAAGATATTCTTTTCGGAGAGCTGATCGACAATGAAGCGATCAGCCGCTGGTATGATTCGCTTGATTATGAGGCTGTACAGGAAAGCGATGTGGAAAACGAGTACCGTGCCTATGCGGCAGCCGATGAAATGAGCTTTAAGGACAATATTTATGAATATGAGTATTACCGCTATATGGGATACGATATCTGCTATACCCCGGCCGGATACCGCGCGGTACAGCGTTTGCTGATCACCGCGGATGAAGCGCTGCTGGATGTATGGACGGAATGCCAGAATGAATATGACGGGCTGGATGATGACGCCTCTCCGGAAGAAAGAGCGCGTGTGACGGAAAAACGCAGCAGCGCGGAGCAGGCTGTGCTGGACAGCGTGAAGGATAAAACGGACGCGGTGTATGCCCTGCTGGAAAGCGGCGAGAGCTTTGAAAATGTGATGCTGCTTTACGGTGAGGACGCGAACATGGCGGATGAGACAATGAGGCGTGAAGGGTATCAGGTGCACCGTGAAAGCATCCTGCAGGATCCTTCCATGATCGCGGCCGCGTTTTCCGAAGCGATGGCGGCACCCGGCAGCGTAAGCAGGCCTTACGCGGACGCGGAGGGCGTAAGCATTCTCTATTATCTGCGCGATGTGCCTGAAGGAGCACGCGAGCTGACCGATGAAATGCGCGCAGAGATCCGCGATGTGCTTGAGGATAACCGCCATTACGATGCCTACACGGAGATCATGGAGCAGTGGAAGCAGGACGCGGAGATCGTGTACAATACGGAAGCGATCGAAAAGGCCGAAAGCGAATATTTGGATGAGTGATCCCGTAAAACGGGTCCGGCGGCGAGGCGGGTGCGTATTCGTTTCGCCGCCTTTTGCTTGACACGGTCAGACGGGATTTCGGCGGATTCGTTGACAAACAGTACGGGAAGCATTATGATGTTTTTGAAGATCATTTTTACGGGAGGAACAGGTTATGCACGCGCTGGACAGAGTGAAGCTGCTGGCTCAGGATATAAAGGAAACAGAGGAATACAGAGAATACGCCGCCTGCAAGGAAAAGATCGCCGATGAGGCCGGCATCATGGCATTGGTAAAGGAATTCAAAAAGCTGCAGATGACGGTACAGATGGGAGCCGCTACCGGGCATCCAGCCGACAGCGCCGATACCTCGCGCTTTCAGCAGATCTCATCCCTGCTTTTTGCGGATGAGCGTACCAGGGATTATCTGATGGCGGAAATGCGTATGCAGCAGCTGATGGCGGAGATCTTCGCCACGCTGACGGCGGCGTCCGGGATCGATCTGGAGTTTCCGTCCTGACCGGCGGAAGAGGAGCACAGATGAAGGGATATAATGGCGCTTCCGGGCGGACGGGAACGGCGGACACCCGGGAAAAGGTGGAACGGGAGCGGGAACACGGAGCATTCTGGTACAGCTGGCTGTGGGCGCTGCTGCGCCCGCTGCTTATCGCGCTGTGCGCGGTGCTTGTGACCGGCGGCATCGTGATGAGCATTGTGAACAGCGTGAAGGAAAACTATTTTGACGCGGTGGACAGCAATGACCCCGCGCCGGTCGCGTTTTCGGTCGCTTCCGGTTCCAGCCTCAGCTCTGTGGCGGCAAAGCTGGAGGAGCAGGGGCTGGTCAGGAACCGTACGGTGTTCAAATATTACGCGGATCTTCTGGGCTACGGGCAGAAGATACAGACCGGGGAATATGTACTGAACAGAACGATGGGGATCTCCGAGATCCTGGACAGGCTTACCGCGGGCGACGGAAGACCGCTTACCAGAATGATCACCGTGGTGCCCGGACAGAGCGTGCGCGATATGGCCGTGAAGCTGTTTGATACAGACAGTGAGAGACAGGAATTTGTTTCTCTGTGTCAGGACAGGGAAAAATGGAACGCGTATTACTATATCTCGGATGTGAACGCACTCGGCAGCGCCGCGTACCGCCCCTATATCCTGGAAGGCTATCTTGCCGCGGATACCTATGAGGTATACACATCGGCCACGCCTGAGCAGATCATCCGCAAGCTGCTTTCTCAAACGCAGGCGGTATTCCCCGCGGAATATGAGGAGCGGGCGAATGAGATCGGCATGACGATGGACGATGTGATCACACTGGCTTCTGTGATCGAAAAAGAAGCGAAGACAGATGATTTTGCCCGCGTGAGTGCCGTGTTCCACAACAGACTGAATACAGCGGCCTCGCAGCAGGTACGCGGGACAAACAGTGCTCTGGATGAGGCGAATGGCAAGCTGGAAAGTGACGCTACCGTGAAATACTGGACGGGATCTGAAAAAATGGCGCTGACGGACAGCGATCTACAGGCATATTCGCCGTACAACACCTATAGGAATACCGGTCTGCCGGCCGGGCCTGTTTGCAGCCCGGGCAAAAACGCCATTCTGGCCGCACTGTATCCGGATGAGGACATGATGCGCGCGGGCTATTTGTATTTCTGCTCCAAGGCGCCTGAAAGCGGAGAGCTGTGCTTTGCCGTCACCTATCAGGAGCATCAGCTGAATGTGAGCATCTATCGCCCGCTGTGGGAAGCCTATGACAGAAGGAAGGGGAACAATTGACGGAATTACTTGCGCCTGCCGGCGGTATGCCTCAGCTGAAGGCGGCGCTGCGTTACGGGGCGGATGCCGTATACGGCGGGGCAAAGCGCTTCGGCCTGCGTGCCTTTGCCGGCAATTTTTCAATGGATGAGCTGGCAGAGGCTGTACGGCTCTGTCACGATAAAGGAAAGAAATTCTATATCACGTTGAATGTCCTGCCCTTTGATGAGGATATGGACGATCTGCTCAGGACCGCTCAGGAGGCCCTTGAAGCCGGTGTGGACGGCGCGATCGTGAGCGATCTGGGAGCGGTATGCCTGCTCGCGAAAAAAGTTCCCGCGCTGCCGATACATGTATCCACGCAGGCGAATGTGATGAACACGGCCGCCGCGGAGGAGTTTATCCGGCTGGGCGCGAAGCGTATCGTGCTGGCAAGAGAAATGAGCCTGGACCGGATCGGAAGGATGAAGGAGAGGCTCGGAAACCGCGTTGAACTGGAAGCCTTTGTGCACGGGGCGATGTGCATGAGCTTTTCGGGGCGCTGCATGCTTTCGGATCATCTGGCGGGAAGAGGCGGAAACAAGGGAGCCTGTGCCCAGCCCTGCCGCTGGGAATACGCGCTGATGGAAAAGAAACGCCCCGGTGAATACTGGCCGGTGGAGCAGGATGAAAGAGGTACCTATCTGCTTTCGGCCTATGATCTGTGTATGATCTCCTATCTGCCGCAGCTGCTTGCGGCCGGTGTGAGCAGCCTGAAGATCGAAGGGCGTATGAAGACCGCCTATTATGTGGCAACGGTCACCTATGCCTACCGTGCCGCGCTGGACGCGCTGAAAGAGGGAGAGGAGCAGTACCGCGCGAAGCTGCCGGAGCTGCTTGAGGAGCTGCGGAAAGCCAGCCATCGGGACTGGAACACCGGTTTTTACTTCGGCGCTCCCGCTCCGGCATCCGGCGCGGGCGGGTTCCGGCAGGATATGGAGTTTGTTGCCGAGGTGACCGGATGTGATCACGGAATGGCGAGGCTTTGCCTGAAAAACCGTTTTTATACCGGAGATGTACTGGAGGCGCTTACGCCGCGGGGTCCTGTCCGGGTACCGGTTTCGGCAATAGTGCTTGAGGACGGGACCGAAACGGATACGGTGAGCATCGCCGGGCAGACGGTGTTCATCCGTGCGGAAGGGCTGGAGGCAGGCGATATTCTGCGCGGCCCCAACAGAAATCACCGCGGCTGAAGAACGGAGAAAAAGACAATGATCTATTTCGGACCATCGGGAAATTCGGAATCATTTTATGCCGAAGGGTATAAAAGCACATGGCAGGCGGCGGAATGGCTTGAAAAGAAGGGATTGAACGCTTTTGAATATCCCTTCGGGCGCGGTGTATCACTTTCCGACGCCGCCGCTGAAACGATCAGAGATGAAATGAGCCGCCACGGTATCCGCGTCAGCGCGCACGCGCCGTATTATATCAATCTGTCCGATCCGGATCCGGAAAAACGCGAAAAAAGCTTTCGCTATATAACGGAAGCGGCCGCGGCGGTACATAAGCTGGGCGGAGACAGGATCGTTGTGCATGCTGGCGCCGCAATGAAGCTGGAAAGAAAGGATGCGCTGGAAAACTGCCGCAGAGGGCTGCTTGAGGCGCTTGAGCGCCTTGACGATCTGGGACTCGGAGATGTGCATATCTGCCCGGAGACGATGGGAAAGTACAGCCAGATCGGAGACCTTGCGGAGATCGCTTCTTTTTGCGCGGAGGATGAGCGGCTGATCCCGTGTGTGGATTTCGCGCATCTGCACGCGCTGTCTCAGGGCGGTCTTGCCTGCGCGGAGGATATGGCGCGGGTGCTGGATCTGCTGGAAAAATATATCGGCCCCGATCGCGCCCGCAGCCTTCACATCCATTTCAGCACGATCGAGAATACCGTCGCGGGGGAGAAGCGGCACCGCACATTCGCGGAGGAGAACTACGGGCCCCGCTTTGAGCTGCTGGCCCCGCTGCTCAGGGAGAGAGATTATGCTCCCGTGATCATTTGCGAAAGCAAGGGAACGATGGCGGAGGATGCCGCTGTCATGAAGGAGATCTATTCCGGGTGCATTTGAACAGAGCTTCGATACGCCGTGCGCCGGCGTATTTTTGTTTTCGGAAAAACGGGACAAAATGCAGCGGAACAACATAAAAACGCAAAAACTGAGCGGCCGCGCGGGCTGAACGGAAAAATAGTTGTTGCCTGCGGCGGTAATATCATATATAATAATGCTGTATAGGTATGCGTATGCGTACCGGGGGAGGCGGCAGGTGTTTACCGGCTTTACGGATGCCACAGTGGAAACTTTTCTGGGGATCCGTTTCAACAACAGCAAGTCCTGGATGGACGCGCACAGGCAGGAGTACTATGCCAATGTGCGTGACCGGTTTTATGAATTGATCGACGCGCTTTCGGATACCGCGCTCTCGATCGATCCCGACATGGAGGTCAGGCCGCATAAGTGCCTTTCCAGGATCAACCGGGATATCCGCTTTTCAAGCGACAAAAGCCTGTACCGCGATCACCTGTGGTTCTGTTTCCATAAGGCGGCCTGCCCGAAGGAATGCTGCCCGATGTTCTGGTTCGAGTTCGGGCCTGATGAGATGAGCTGGGGGCTGGGCACCTGGTTTGATGACCGGCCCATGATGGACGCTCTGCGGAGACGGATGGAAGCAAAGCCGGATGAATACATCCGCCTGCTGAAAAGGCTGAAGAAAGCCGGGCTTTCTGTGGGCGGCAATACATTCAAACGCTTTGAGGTGCCTCCCGGCCTGCCGGAGGAACTGCGTCCTCTGTATATGAAAAAGGGACTGTATGTATCACGAAACGATATCCGCTATGAGTGGGCGTTTCAAAGTGATCTCGCGGAAAAGATCCGGAAGGATTATCTGGCCCTCGCTCCTTTTTACGGGATCCTGAAGGGCTGCTATGAAGAAAACGAACAGGCCGGCGGCGATGTGCCGCGGCAGCGTACCTGACAGATATGCCGATGATATCGGCAGGGGGGATTTATGATCGATTTTAAGGCACTCAAGAGCGGAACGGATGTGCGCGGCAGGGCAATGGGCGAAAACGCCCTTTTGACGGAGGAAGCGGCCAAGATCATCGGCGCTGCCTTTATTACCTGGCTGAACGGTAAGGGGATCCAGACACCGCGGGTAGCCATCGGGCGGGACAGCCGCCTGACCGGTGAAAAGCTGCTGGCTGCGTGTGCCGACGGTATGGCCCGTGCCGGCGCGGAGGTGACCGAATACGGGCTTTGCACCACGCCCGCCATGTATATGAGCCTTCTCACTGACGGCTTTGAGGGAGACGCCAGCGTGATGGTGACCGCCAGCCACCATCCTTCCGACAGAAACGGGCTGAAGTTCTTCCTGAAGCGCGGCGGGATCACCGCGGAGGAGCTGGATGAGATCCTTGAGATCGCCCAGCACACCGAGGTGGCCGATTTTTACAGCGGCGACATCGCCAAAAAGGATTTTCTGCCCGTCTATAAGGAATTGCTCAAAAAGCGCGTATGTGACGGGCTGGACACGGATGTGGCCAAGCCGCTGCTGGGGCTGCATGTGACGGTGGATGCCGGCAACGGCGCCGGCGGCTTTTACGCGGAAATGCTGGAGGAACTCGGCGCCTCCACGGACGGAAGCCAGTTCCTTGATCCTGACGGGCGCTTCCCTAACCATATCCCCAACCCCGAAAATGCCGAGGCGATGGACAGTGTGAGCCGTGCGACGGTAAAGGCCGGGGCGGATCTGGGCGTGATCTTTGACGCGGACTGCGACCGCGCCGCAATCGTGGACCGGAACGGCCGCGAGATCAACCGCAACCGTCTGATCGCGCTGATCAGCGCGATCCTGCTGGACCGTACACCCGGCGTTACCATCGTGACCGATTCTGTCACATCCAGCGGGCTTTCCCGCTTTATCGGCGAATGGGGCGGCGTGCACTACCGCTACAAGCGCGGCTACCGCAATGTGATAGACGAAGCGATCAAGCTGAACGAGGCCGGGGTGGACTGCCCTCTGGCGATCGAGACCAGCGGACACGCGGCGCTTCGTGAAAACCACTTTCTGGATGACGGGATGTATCTGGTGACGGTGCTCATCTGCGAGGGTATGCGCCTCAAGCAGGAGGGAAAGGATCTGAGTAATCTGCTGGAGGGCCTGCAGGAGCCGGTGGAAAGCAAAGAGCTGCGTCTGAACATTACCGCGGAGGATTTCCGCGAGGCCGGAAGGATGGCCATCACCCGCGTGATGGATTACGCCGATTCCGCTCAGGGCTGGCATATCGCTCCCGATAACAGAGAAGGCATCCGTATCAATTTTGACCTGAACGGCGGGCTGATGAACGGCTGGTTCCTTTTGAGACTGAGCGTGCATGACCCGGTGCTGCCGCTCAACCTCGAGAGCGATGTTGAGGGCGGCGTGAAGGTGATGGCGAAAAAGCTGCTTCAGGTGCTTCAGGATACCGAGGAGATCGACCTTACCGTGCTGCAGGAATTCTGCGCGGAGTAAAAATCAGTGACAGGCCGGGAAGACACGGCAGCCGCCGTATCTCCCGATAACATATCATTAAGTGGAGGTTCAGTATGAACGACATCAGTGTAAAGACGATCAACAACATCCGTACCCTGGCTGCCGATACCGTGCAGAAGGCCAACAGCGGACATCCCGGTGCTCCGATGGGCATGGCGGCCATGGCTTATGCCGTGTGGATGCAGGAAATGAAGCACAACCCCGCCAACCCCAAGTGGGCGGACCGCGACCGTTTTGTGCTTTCCTCCGGCCATGCCAGCGCGCTTGAATATACGCTGCTCCATCTTACAGGCTACGGCCTTGAAATGGACGATCTGAAGCAGTTCCGTCAGTGGGGCAGCAAAACGCCCGGACATCCCGAATTCGGTCATACCGCCGGTATCGAAACCACTACCGGCCCTCTCGGCCAGGGTGTTGCCAACGCTGTCGGCTTTGCCATTGCCGAAACCATGCTGGCTGCTCATTTCAACCGTCCCGGCTTCCCCGTTGTGGATCACAGGACCTATGCCTTCTGCGGCGACGGCTGCATGATGGAGGGCATCGCGAGCGAGGCCGCTTCTCTGGCCGGTACGCTGGAGCTGGGCAAGCTTACCCTGCTGTATGATGATAACGAGATCTCCATCGAAGGCAACACCGATATCGCTTTCCGTGAGGATGTAGGCAAGCGCTTTGAGGCCTATGGCTGGCATGTGCAGCATGTGGAAGACGGAAACGATGCCGACCAGATCATCGCCGCGATCGAGAACGCGAAAAAGGATAACAGGCCCAGCCTGATCATCTGCCCCACCAAGATCGGCTTCGGCTGCCCCGCCAAGGAAGGCAAGGCCAGTGCGCACGGTGAGCCTCTGGGTGTTGACAATGTGGCTGAGACCAAGAAGAACCTTGGCATGCCCGAGGACAGCTTCTTCGTACTGCCCGAGGTATACGCGCATGTTGCCGAGTGCATGAAGAAGAACGCGGCTGAGGAAGAAAAGTGGAACGCGCTGTTTGCCGCCTATGAAAAAGAATATCCCGAGCTTGCGGCGGAATGGGCCGAATGGCACAGCAAGGAACTGCCCGAAAGCGTAAAGAATGATGAATCTCTCTGGAACTGGGAAGGCAAGATCGCTACCCGCGCCACCTCCGGAGAAATGATCAACCGTCTGGCGAAGCTGCTTCCCAACCTCGTGGGCGGCAGTGCCGACCTGGCTCCTTCCAACAAGACCAACATCAAGGACGGCGGAGATTACAGCGCCGAGAACCGCGCGGGACGCAACATGCATTTCGGCATCCGCGAGCACGCGATGGCGGCTATCTGCAATGCCATGGCGCTGCACGGCGGTCTGCGCGTGTTCTGCGGTACATTCTTCGTGTTCAGCGATTACATGAAGCACGCCATGCGTATGGCCGCGATCATGAAGCTGCCCGTTACCTATGTTCTTACCCATGACTCTATCGGCGTCGGTGAAGACGGTGCCACCCATGAGCCTGTTGAGCATCTGGCCGGTCTGCGCTCCGTTCCCGATATGCAGGTGATCCGTCCGGCCGACGGCAAGGAGACCACGATGGCCTGGCTGACCGCTCTGACAAGCGGAATGCCCACCGCGCTCATCCTCACCAGACAGAACCTGCCCCAGTATGACGGATGCAAAAAGTGCATGCAGAAGGGCGGTTATATCCTGTCTGACTGCGAAGGCACTCCCGATGTGCTTCTGATGGCCAGCGGCAGTGAAGTGGAGCAGATCATGCAGGCTAAGGAAATGCTGGCTGCCGAGAATATCAAGGCCCGCGTCATCTCGATGCCCAGCATGGAGATCTTCCTGCGTCAGGATAAAGAGTATCAGGAAAAGGTCATTCCTTCCGCCGTACGCGCCCGTGTATCGATGGAAGCCGGCGTGACCATGCCCTGGTATCGCTTTGTGGGTCTGGACGGCAAGGCGCTGGGTATCGACCATTTCGGCGCCAGTGCTCCGGCCGCCATTCTGTTCAAAGAATTCGGCTTTACCGCTGAAAATGTGGTAAAGGCCGCGAAGGAAGTAATCGGCTGAGGGACAGCAGCACCGGCCTGAGATCAGCCGGCTGCTACGCTCTCCGCGCATGGAGGCTGTCCTGTTCGGGGACAGCCTCCTTTTCAAATGATCTCGCCGTTTTGAAATATACGGATATCAGTCAAGCAGCCCACCGGTGTTTCATCCGGAGGAGGACACATAACGATGAAAAAGTGTATTACACGAAGCCTGTGCCTGATGCTCATCCTCTGTCTGCTTCCGCTGTCTGTATCGGCTGCGGGGCAGGCGGTGTATGAGGGAGAAGTGCTTATAAATGAACTGATGCGGGAGCCCGACTACGGCGTTGCCGACGAGGACGGAGACCTGAGCGACTGGGTGGAACTGTACAATACAGGCAGCCGCGATATTGCGCTCAAGAGCTTTTGCCTGAGCGATGAGGACGGAAACCTGAAAAAATGGGCTTTCCCGTCCGATGCCGTGATCCCCGCGGGCGGGTTCTATTTTCTGTTCCTTTCAGGCAAGAACAAGGTGGAAGAAGGCACCTATTTTCCGCATACCTCCTTCCGCGTGCCGGGAGCGGGTGGAAAGCTGATCCTTTCATCGGAAGATACTGTGATCGACAGTGTTGTGTGCCCGCAAACAGACGGCAGCCATTCCTTCGGGCGTGATCCCGGGAGGCTGAATATCTGGCTGAGAATGCCGTATCCTTCTCCCGCGATGCCCAATATGACGCTGGATGCCGAGGAAACGGAAAATATCAGCAAGGATACGCATGTTACCGTCGATACGGGCGTGCGCATCAATGAGGTACTGGCCAGCGCGGATAATACCGTGTGCCAAAAAGGACTGGAGCCCTGTGACTACGCCGAGCTGCGCAATACATCGGGCGAAAGCGTTGACCTGAGCGGCTGGGGGCTGAGCGACAGCAAAAAGAAGCCTTTCAAATGGCAGTTCCCGGAGGGGACCGTGCTCGCGGATGGCGGTTATCTCTGCGTCCCGCTGGACAGCGGCGAGAGCACGGCGGCGGCTCCCCATGCCTCCTTCTCTCTTTCGAGGACAGGCTGTGAGACCCTTACCCTGACGATGCCGGACGGCACCGCGGCGGACAGGGTGACTCTTCCTGTGATGCATACCGATGTCAGCTGGGGAAGAGATGAGCAGAGCGAGGAATTCCTCTTCTTTGATACCCCTACGCCGGGAACGGCGAACGGGACAGGCTTTGCCGGCTATACGGACGCGCCTGTGTTTTCCGCCGCGTCCGGCCTGTATGACGGCGCGGTCACTGTGAGCATCACGGCACCGGAGGGGGCTGCGGTATACTACACGCTGGATGGCTCCGTTCCCACCGCAGAAAAGGGAACGCTGTATACAGGAGCGCTTACCTTCTCGTCCACCGCGGTGCTGCGGGCGCGCGCCTTTTCAGATACGCTGCGTCCCTCGGATGTCTCGAGCGCCAGCTATATCATGAATACTTCCCACACCCTGCGGGTGGTGAGCCTGATCATTGACCCGGACGAACTGTGGAACGAGAACACCGGCATGCTGGCCGACGGTAAAAACGCGGTGAAGGAGGCGGGCGTGCTGCCCTTCAAAAACACCGTGTACCGTAAGTACGGAAAGACGGACAGGGAGGCCTACTGCGAGATCTTTGAACAGGACAGGAGAATAGAAGCGGTGGTCAGCCAGGGAGCCGAACTCTCTCTTCAGGGCGCGTACAGCCTTGATATGCCGCAGAAGAGCTTCAAGGTGAAGGCCAAGGCCTCTCTCGGTGAAAAGACCTTTGATTATCCGCTGTTCCCGGGAAGACCGTATACGGAGTACCACTCCTTTGTGCTTCGCAATTCCGGTAATGACTGCGCCTGGACGCGCCTTGTGGATATTTTCCAGATGGAGCTGATCCGCCGCTATATCGATACCGATATCATCACGCTGGATTATGAGCCCTGCGTTGTCTATCTGAACGGGCAGTACTGGGGTCACTACAATATGCGCGAGCGGAAGGATAAGTATTGCATCGCTCAGCATGAAAATCTGAATGAGGAGCTGGCGGACGGCATCACGATCATCAAGGGCAACTATACCGCGGTGCAGGGAGACAATACCGAATACAAGGCGATGGTCAAAAAGCTGAAATCCTCCTCTCCGAATAAAAAGAAGGCGGACAGGGAATATCTGGACGCCAATGTGGATGTGGAATCGTATCTGGACTGGTTTGCGATCAAGATGTTCTTTGCGGATTCCGATCCCGGCAATGTGCTTTACTATAAGCTGCCTGTTGAAGGCAGCAAATGGAAGTGCCTGATCTTCGATATGGATTACGGCATGTTCAAAAGTACCTTTGACTCTCCGAAGTCCTATATGAAGAACTCCGGCATGGGCCAGCAGAATATCGTGAATACGGTATTCAAAAAGATCCTCGAGGTGGATGAATACCGGAAACTGTTTTTTGAAAAAATGGGAAAGATCTATCAGGCGCTTACGGAGGATGTGATGAACGAAGTGCTTGACGAGATCGCGGCGAGACTTGAGCCGGAAATGATGACGCACTTTACCAGATGGGCGGGCGATCCCGGATGGAAGCTGGTGAACAGCAGCACGCCTTCCTCCGCGCAGGGCATGTATGATTACTGGCAGGAGCGGATCGCCAGGCTGCGTAATGTGATCCACAAACGCCCTTATTACATCTATACCCAGTTCCGCACGCAGTACAAGCTGAAAAATAATCAGATGGAACAGTATTTCGGTTCTCCCTGCCCGGAAAAACCCAAGGACATCATCTGAAACGGAGGATATGTATGCACGAGCTTGAAACAGAACGGCTGATGCTTCGTCCGTTCCTTCCGGAGGATGATGAAACGATCCTGCGCATTTCCTCAGACCCGGACACGGTAAAATATCTTTATTTCTGGGGAAGAGAGGGAAAAACGCCCCGTCAGGACGCGGATCGTTTTCTCTATGAGCACGCGATCAGGGAATGGGAACGCGAACCGATCCGTATGCGGGAGTACGCTGTCGTTCAGAAGGAGACCGGAAAGGTGATCGGTGACGCCAGTATCGAGGATTTCGGCGGCGTAACGGGGGAGATCGGCTGGATCCTGCTTCCCGAATACCGCGGGAACGGCTATATCCATGAGGCGGGCGAGAGGCTGCTGGAGTTTGCCTTTGACACGCTGGGGCTGTTTGATGTGACCGCGTGCTGCGATATACGGAACGTGCCGTCAAGACATGTGATGGAAAGGCTTGGCATGCACCTGAAGGAGCGCGTGCCGAACGCCCGGCCGGATAAGGGAGACGGGATACAGGCTGACGAGCTGGTCTATACGGTCAACCGCGCGGACTGGTGGTGGCGGAAAAACGGCGGATGCAGCTATGTGAAAAAATCCAGAGAAAAACTGGGGCATGATGTGCTCACATTTGTCGGGGCTTCGGTATTTCTGTACAGGGACGGGAAGCTGCTGCTCGAAAAACGGGCGGATGACGGAAAATGGTGCACCTGCGGTGGCTGCAATGAGCCCGGTGAACCGTTGGAAGAGACCGCGAGACGCGAAGTGAAGGAAGAAACCGGGCTGAATGTACGAAGCCTGACGATGATCGGCATTTATTCGCAGCGGAATTCCTTTCACACCTATCCGAACGGGGATATGGCGTGGATCGTGGATACTGCGTGGCTGTGTGAGGATTTTGACGGAGAACTGATACCGCAGGAGGAGGAGGTAACGCAGCTGAAATGGTTCCCCGTGAACGCGCTTCCTCCGAAGGAGGAATGGGAGGGAGACCTCTTTTGCCAGGTGGAGGATTTTCTGAAGCTGCTTGAAGCAAGAAAAGACTGAAGCAGGAAAAGAATGATCAGAGCGGCGGCACGGGACCGCCGCTTTTTGTCTGCTACGGGCCGGCCGGAAGCCGGCGTACAGGGATGCCGCTTTTTTATGCTGTGTATCCTTCCGTACTTTTTCTGCATTCCCCTTTTCAAAATTCGCCTTTTTTGCTATACTATACCCGCTGTAACTGTGTTTACGCTTTTTTGCTTTACAGCGAACAGAAACCGTCCGCCTTCTGCGGAGATGCCGCGATGCTGCCGGACGGAGAAAGAGATGAGAAGAATGAAGAAACTGTTACTGGGAAATGAAGCGATTGCCCGCGGTGCCTGGGAAGCAGGGGTGAAGGTGGTAGCCAGCTATCCCGGAACGCCCAGCACGGAGGTCACGGAAGCCTGTGCTCTGTATCCCGAGATGAACTGTGAATGGGCTCCCAATGAAAAGGCTGCCGTGGAAGTATCCTTCGGCGCCTGTATGGGCGGTGTGAGAGCGCTGAGCTGCATGAAGCATGTGGGTGTCAATGTGGCGGCCGATCCGATCTTTACCGCGGCTTATACCGGCGTGAACGGCGGCCTTGTGGTGCTGTGTGCGGATGACCCGGCGATGTTTTCTTCCCAGAACGAGCAGGACAGCCGCATGTACGCCAGAGCCGCGCATATGCCTATGCTGGAGCCTGCTTCCAGCCAGGAATGCAAGGATTATATGGCGTACGCGTATGAGATCAGCGAAAAGTATGATACGCCTGTCTTTATGCGCCTTACCACGCGCCTCGCGCACAGCCGTACGCCCGTCGAGCTGGGTGAGCGCGCGCAGATCGCCGATAAAGAGTATAAAAAGGATTTCATGAAATATGTCATGATGCCCGGAATGGCCAAAAAACGCCATGTGATCGTGGAAGCGCGTGAGAAGCAGTTGGCTGAGGATGCCGGAACGCTTGCGATCAACACGGTGGAGATGCGGGATACGCGCATCGGCGTGGTATGCGGCGGCGTGGTGTACCAGTATGTGCGTGAAGCGCTTCCCGATGCGAGCGTGCTGAAGCTGGGCCTGACCTATCCGCTCAACGAAAAGATGATCCGCGATTTTGCCGCGAAGGTAGATCAGCTGGTCGTCATCGAGGAGCTGGAGCCGGTCATTGAAAATGATATCCGCGCGATGGGCATCCCCGTTTCCGGCAAGGACAGGACCGGGCTGCAGGGAGAGCTTTCCGCTGCCAGGATCGCTCAGCTTTTTGGGAACGGCGCGCCGGAAATGACGAAGGATACCTTCGTAGCCCGTCCTCCCGTGCTGTGCCCCGGCTGCCCGCACCGTGCCACCTTCTACACCTTCAAGCAGCTCGGCCTGACTGTGATGGGTGATATCGGCTGCTATACGCTTTGCGCGCTGCCGCCCATGGAATGCATGGATGCCACGCTGTGCATGGGCGCCTCGATCGGGATGGCGCACGGCATGGAAAAGGCGAAGGGAAAGGATTTTTCCAAAAAGTGCGTGGCGGTACTGGGCGATTCCACCTTTATCCACAGCGGTATCACCGGGCTGATCGACGCTGTGTATGATTCAAGCCATATCACGGTGGTCATTCTTGACAACCGGATCACCGGCATGACGGGACATCAGCAGAACCCCGCCACCGGAAAGGATATTTACGGCAATCCCGCTCCTCAGCTGAACATCGAGAAGCTGTGCGAGAGCATCGGCGCTCATGTGCGCATCCATGATCCGCAGGATCTGAAGGGCTTCAGGCAGGTGCTGAAGGAAGAATTGGAATATGAGGGCGTATCCGTCGTGATCGCCCGCAGGCCCTGCGCGCTGCTGGATAAGAGCAAAAAGACGCCCTGCGTGATCGAAAACTGCAAAAACTGCGGCGCCTGCATGAAGCTGAGCTGCCCCGCGCTGGAGCGCAGAGAAGACGGTGTGCATGTGAACGAAACGCTGTGTGTGGGCTGCGGCCTGTGCGCGAAGGTGTGTCCTTTCTCAAGCATCAAGGGCGGAAGCGAAGAATAAACAGCCTCTGTGCCGCCGTAAGCGGCAGGAAGGTCAACAGCCGGGAGAAGGAAACAGGTTTTCCTGCTGCCGGGCGGGAGGATATTGATATGAACGGAAATATTATTATTGTAGGCGTAGGCGGGCAGGGGATCCTGCTTACCAGCAAGATCCTGGGATGGCTTGCCCTGAAAATGGATAAGGACATTAAGGTGAGCGAGGTGCATGGCATGAGCCAGCGCGGCGGCAGCGTGATCACCCATGTGAGGATCGGGGAAAGCGTTGCCAGCCCGCTCGTGGACGCGCAGCAGGCGGATTATGTGCTTTCCTTTGAGATGCTGGAGGCACTGCGTGCCGAGGGTTACCTGAAGGAGAACGGCGTACTGATCACCAATACGCAGCGCATGCTGCCGATGCCTGTGATCTCCGGAAAGGCGGTATATCCTGAGGACAGCCCGAAATGCGCCCGTACTGTCGCGCTGGACGCGCTGACGCTCGCGAAGGAAGCCGGAAGCGCCCGCAGCGTGAATATCGTGCTGCTGGGTGTGCTCTCCTCCTTCAGCGAATGGCCCGAAGAAAAATGGGAGGAAGCCGTTGCCGCCTGCGTGCCGCCCAAAACACTTGAAATCAATCTGAAGGCCTTCCGTGCCGGAAGAGCCGCGGGAGTGAATAACTGATGAGTACCATCCTCTGGGACAAGAAAGCGGAAACCATGTCCCGTGATGAGCTGCACGCGCTGCAGGGGGAACGCCTCAGGCAGCTTGTACGGCGGGTGTATGACCATGTGCCTTTTTACAGGCAGAAGATGGATAAGGCCGGTGTAAAGCCGGAGGATATCCGCGGAGCCGATGATATTACCCTGCTTCCGTTTACCGAAAAACAGGATCTGAGGGATAATTATCCCTTCGGCATGTTCGCGGTGGACCGCAGCGAGATCGTAAGGATCCATGCTTCCTCCGGTACGACCGGAAAACCCACTGTGGCCGGATATACAAAAAATGATCTGTATAACTGGAAGGAAATGGTGGCAAGGGCTCTTTCCTGCGCCGGCATTACCACGGAGGACACCGTGCATATCGCGTACGGCTACGGCCTGTTTACCGGCGGTCTCGGCGCTCATTACGGGGCGGAGCATCTGGGAGCGGCTGTTGTTCCCGTATCCGGCGGCAATACACAGCGCCAGCTGATGCTGCTGAAGGATTTCGGAGCCACCGTGCTGCTCTGCACTCCTTCCTACGCGCTGAACCTTGCGGATGCGATGGAAAAAGCCGGGATATCGCCCGAAGAGATCCGCCTGCGGGTGGGCGTATTCGGAGCGGAGCCCTGGACGGATGAGATGCGCGGTCAGATAGAAAACAGGCTTCATATTGACGCCCGGGATATTTACGGGCTGACTGAAATGATGGGCCCCGGCGTGGCGATGGAATGTGAGGAAAAGAACGGCCTGCATATCTGGGAAGATCACTTCATGCCCGAGGTGATCGACAAGGAACTGAACGAAGTGCCGGACGGCACTGAGGGGGAACTGGTGTTTACCACGCTTACCAAGGAAGGTATGCCGCTCATCCGTTACCGTACACATGACCTGACCTGTCTTGACGCCTCGCCCTGCTCCTGCGGGATCACCTTCAGGCGCATGCGCCGAGTACACGCGCGCAGCGATGATATGTTGATCATCCGCGGCGTGAATGTGTTCCCGAGCATGATCGAGCACGCGATCCTCCAGATCCCGGGAGTGGCTCCGCAGTATCAGCTGATCGTGGACCGCAAGGGAACGCTGGATACGCTGGAGGTGCAGGTGGAGCTGGACCACGGTATGATGAGCGACGCGGTGCGTGACCTTGAAGGGCTGCAGCACCGCATCGAAAGCCAGCTTGCCAGCGAGGTGCTGGTAAGCTGCCGTGTCAAGCTTTGCCCGCCCGGATCGCTGCCCCGCAGCGAGGGAAAGGCCAAACGCGTTATCGATATGAGAAAACTGTATTGAATCTATGACCCCTCTCCGGATGAGACAATGGTGTCTGTCCGAAGATCGGCTATATACTTACCTGCCGCAAAAGTCGATGCGGCAGGTTTTTTACGGCCGGAAAGATTTACTCTGTGATCCTTCATATTTTTGCTTTTCCGCACCCGCTTACCGTTTGAAAATAAAATGTGTGGTATTTGGTGAAAATGTATGGTATAATTGCATTGCGAGGGACTTTACTCTTATGACCGTTCCTCCGGATGAAGCAACTATGTCTGTATGAAAATGATCCTTATACATTTTCATACTTCATTATCGTATTCTTTCTGTGAAAGGCGGGATGAACAGTGTTTGCCAGACAGATATCTGTATTTATAGAAAACACTCCCGGTAAGCTGGCGGGGATCAGCCGTATCCTTTCGGATCACGGGATCAACCTTCTCAGCATGTCAATCGCGGATACCTCGAACTTCGGAATCCTTCGCTTTATCTGCGCGGACAGTGAGACCGCTCTTAAGGTGGTGGAGGACGCGGGCTATTCCGCGTGCATGAACGAGGTGCTCGCTGTGCCGGTGGCGGACAGACCGGGCGGCCTTGCCGCGATCCTTGAGATCCTGAGCAGCCGCGGCATTTCGGTGGAATATATGTATTCCTTCAACCATGCTGTGGACGGCAACGCACTGGTGGTGCTGCGCACGGACGATTATTCCCTTGCCAGCTGCGTGCTGGAGGAAAACGGCGTTCATATTTTCTCTCATGAGGAGATCTGTAAGCTTTGCTGAGCCGGAGGATATACATTGAATTTTCGTAACACATTTATTCAGGTGGACCTGAACAAGATCGCGCACAATGTACGCGAACTGAAGAAGGAGATCGGCGATACCCGCATGCTGGCGGTGGTAAAAGCCAACGCGTACGGGCACGGTCTTCTGCGGGTGGCGAGGACTGCCATCAAAAACGGTGCGTGTATGCTGGGCGTGGCGATCCCCGAGGAGGGCATTGAGCTGCGCGAGGGAGGCGTGACCGCGCCGGTGCTGGTGCTGGGCGGTGTAAACCGGATGGGCGCCTGGGCAGCGGTGAAGTACCGCCTTACGCAGACGGTATTTACGGTGGAGGGTGTAAGGCGTTTGAATGCCGCCTGTGAGGAAATGAACGGCACGGCGGAGGTACACCTGAAGCTGGATACCGGGATGGGCAGGATCGGCGTTCGCACGGAAAGCGAGATCAGAGAAATACTGAACGCGCTCCGTGAATGCCCGCGTGTGAAGCTGACCGGCGTATTTACCCATTTTTCAGACGCGGACGGCGAAACGGAAGATTATACCCGTATGCAGATGGAGCGGTTTGACCGGCTTTGCGCGCTGCTTCCCGAAGGAATCCTGCGTCATGCCGCGGCCAGTGCCGCGATGCTGCGTTTTCCCGAGGCGAGATATGACATGGTACGTGCCGGTATTGCGATGTACGGCTATTCACCTGTCAAAACCCCGCTCAGCTTGCAGCCCGCGCTGAGCTTCAATACGGAGATCGTGTACATCAAGGAGATCTCTGACGGGGATCAATTGAGCTACGGGCGCACCTTCACCGCCTCCGGCCCCATGCGTGTCGCGACGCTGGCTGTGGGCTACGGTGACGGCTATCACCGCGCGGCAGGCACGGACGCCTATGTGCTGATCGGCGGGAAGAAGTGCAAGGTGCTGGGGCGTGTGTGTATGGACCAGATGCTTTGTGATGTGACGGGAACAGAGGCGCGTCCGGGAGACCGGGCAGTGCTGCTGGGAACGCAGAACGGTGAATCCATCGACGCGCAGCAGCTGGCGGACTGGGCCGGAACGGTGTGCTGGGAAGTGCTTCTGAGCGCGACGGCACGCGTACCGATCGAGTATATCGAAGAAGAATAAAGGCAATAGCGCACAATTCGTCAGCACGCTGAACGGTGTCTTTTCCAACATCTTCATCTTGCAG
>CALGBY010000139.1 GCA_937886445.1 uncultured Clostridia bacterium
TTCCCGGATAGGAGATCCAATTGCCGTCCCACGTTTTTTCACCGCCGTCCGCCGGTACCTCACGCACATACGTGTGGTCGTGCTTACACCGGTAGCTGCACTTGGTGCAATGCCCCTCCGCGTCCAGCTGATGATCCTCCCAATAGGTGCGGATGGTCACCTTGCAGTCATTGCAGTATTCGCGCACCCTGTGCGTATACTCCAGCTTTTCCAGCTCGATGATACGCACATCATGCCCTTCATGCTTTTCAAGGATCCCCGGGGTAAATGTCGGTACCGGTTCCGGCGAGGCGGTCAGCTTCGGGGTCTTTGTGGGCTTGGGCGTCCCGGCGGGCTTCGGCGTGATCAATCCCAGACCCGGCGTCGCGGTCGGCGCGCCGTCCGTCTGCTCCGCAAGCGCAAACACGCATACCGACAGCATCAGCACCAGCAGCGTAACGATCGCCATCCATTTTCTGTTCATAACAATATTCCTCCATAACTTATGGATCGATCCGGGACCATATTTTCACACAATATACGGTATCCCTGCGAAAAATACAGGCACCGGATGGCCGCGCGCGGGTTTTTAGGGCAATACCGCGCAAACAGGGCATTGCTCAGGCCATCCCAAATGTTTGCGCGGTATCTCCCTGCGAATATACCGGGAAGCCGGATCTGTCAGCGTGTCCCGTGCCGTTTCCGCTTCACGCACAGAAGAAGCATACCGGCGGCGGACACCATCAGCGCGGCGCCCCAGAACCAGGTAAAGGGATCGCCGGTCGGAGGCCGCTTTCCGTGCACGGTGATCAGTGCCGCGGTACTGATCACCTGCGTGCCGGCCGCGTCTGTGATAACGCAGCGGTAACGGGATCCGTCATCCTTTTTCGCAAGCTCAAGAGAGAGCTCGGGCGCGTTTGCACCGGACACACTGTTCCATTTACCGTTCTTCAGCTTCTGCCACTGATAATGATAGGGGCTCGTTCCGCCCTCCGCCTGAACAGACAGGATGCCGGTCCCCTTCACCTCGATGGTGATGTTCTGCGGCTGCTCTGTGATGCGCAGGCCTTTGTTCAAAAGGAACACATGGCTGTTGTTGTAGGTCGTCAGTTCCGAATTCGCGGTCACGGTATCCACCGTTTCCAGCATCAGGCTGTCCACCTGCTTTCCGTTTGTCAGCTTCATCACCGGAACCGTGACGCTGTACGCGACCCGGCTGTCATCCGGGTGCGTTTTGAAGGTGTGTACAAACGAGGGCGCGCTGTTTCCGTCACAATAGGCACGGATCTGGAAACCGCGCGGCTGCGCGTTATCCGTGCTGCCTCTCTGGGCAACCGTGAACGTGATGCAGTCCTCGCCGTTCAGGCTGAACAGTCGGTAGTCGATATCCAGCTCCGCCGTATCAAATACGAGGGTAGCCGTATCGGAGTCATACAGGTATGCTTCGTCCGGCGTTTCGTTCGCGGCGGAGGAAAGGGGCTCAAAGCTGTAATCGTCATAGGTGCCCGCGGGCAGAACGCTGCACTTTTCCGGGTCATTCGAAGCCGGATCCATTTCGACCAGCAGCACCTGTCCCCCTCCTTTTCCGGAGCGGAATATATCGCTGCTTCTTGACGGTACCAGCGCGTTGCGGATCACCACGGTCACGGATTTTTTGCCGCTCCAGTCAGCCGGGATATGGAAAGCGGCAGTGAAAAGCTGAACCGCGCCCGGCATCATCACGGGAACGGAAATGAACTCGGAGCTTTTCTCGTTCAGCGGCCGTACCGTTGCCGTGCCGTTTCCGTCTGACGGCGTCACGGTCATCATCTTTTCACGGGTCACATTCCATTCATCATTGTTGATCCTGTCAAACAGCCCGGGGATCCGCCTGACCGCGCTTTCGCCCGCGGCGGTATCAAGATCTCCGATATCTCCGTCCTCCATAAAGCTGACCAGATTGTTTCCGGAATTCTTGAGATCGATCCGGATCGTTTCCACCAGCTTAGGTCCGGATTGCTCCTGAACATATACATCGGCCGTGAACCCGATAACGGGCACATTTCCGCGGTTGATGACCTGCAGATCCATCATGCAGGAGCCGCCTGCCGAGCAGACCGGGTTCTGTACGGAAACGGCCATCGCATCCGGTTTCACCTGACGGTTTACCCGGATCACATCATAGGCGTAGCGGTTCTTTTCAAACGCGGCAGCCGATGCCTGCTGATCATGGAGCCAGGAGCGTACCATAAAGAGATTGCCGTTTGAAAGCACCGTGCTCATGATCGGCTCCGAGGGAACGAGATAGCCCTTCGGCGGCGTTCCGTCGTTCCCGTTCAGCACGCCGAGGGTGTAGGCTCCCGTGATCAGGTTCATATCCGGCGCGTAGATCATGCCCTGCACACGGGTACGGGGCTTATTGGGCGCGTCCCTGTCTGTAAAGGTCTCAAACCAGTATACCGTCGGTTCGCTCAGCAGGTTGCCCGCATCGATCCTCGTGGCGCACTTCACATCCAGATCCGACCGGTCGATAATGTTCACATACCGGTAGGGCTGCATTTCCCTGACCGTCAGCGCTTTCAGCTTGTTATGCGATACCTCATCCGCGTTCGGTGCGTCTTCCACGCTCAGGAAAAGCGTCATGGTACCCGCGTCCTTCGCCCCTATGACCGCGATATCCGTGATATCATCGGTCACAACGCCTGTGAGATCTGTAATATATCCTCCGTTTCCGTTCAAAGCATACAGCTCATCCTTCTCGGTAAGGATAAACGCCATTTCATGCGTGGCACCGGGCGTCTGGAGGATCCTGACCGGCTGCCCCGCGTTCAAAACGCGGTCCGTTACCCGCGCGTACCCGCGGTTGTCCTTCTCTCCGTCATAGATGGAAATGTAGTTTCCTGTATCCCCGTTCTTGCTGTATCCGCATACAAGCACGGAAGGAGACGCTTTCGGGCTGACATACAGCTGGATACCGCTCATGGTCAGCTTGAGCTCCGGCTGCACATCATATACAAAGGGGATCACATGGCTGACGGGAATGCGGGTCTTCATCACGAATGTCAGATCCTTGAAGCCGCTCCCGGATCCGTCAGGCGCAGGCAGCCAATTGATCGCCTGATCGGCACCGCATGAAAACAGCTTGGTGAGAACCGTGCTTTCAAGCGGCTTGATCACCTCAACTGTTTTTCCTTCCTCCAGCACCTGCTGCTCCGTTGTCCACTTGGTGGCGCATACGACGGATACCGCGGCCACCTGGCACTTGTACACGGAGCCCCACTCAAATACCTTCGGGCTGCAGGAGGCACCGATATCGGTAACGATCCATTCCCCGCTTCGTATCTTCCGCGCGGCATCATCCGGAAGCGGAACCGTTTTCGGCGCATAGTGAGCGCTTTGATCTATGTTGATATAGCACACTTCGCTGTTTTCATTGATATAGAACGCGAAGTTGGTATTATAGCTCCTGAACCAGAGCGCGCCGGACAGGCTGACGAGCTTCGGCTCGCATGTGCCTGTGGGCAGGCCGGATGTATCATAACTCCAGAGCGATCTTCCGTTCAGATCATCCTGGTGTTCGGTATACTTCGGAGCGGGGTCTTCTCCCAGGGCGCCGTTCAAGGCTCCCGAAGCCCCGGACAGCTTCTTATCCTCCTTCCAGAACGGCTTGTTCTGCCAGTCTCCCCATTTACCCTTTTCATATTTTATGCCGCCCGAATAGAGATTATAGGTCGCCGTGATCGTAACAAAAACGATCTTGACCTTCACATACAGGGAAAGACCCAGCGAAAACTCCAGCGTTGTCGATTTTTTTATCAGATCCTCGTTGGTATGGATCAGCGGAATGCTGCCTGAGAAGCTGCTTGTGAATTTCAATCCGGCGCTGACCGGCGAGGAGCCGAACCCGATACCGCCGTACAAAGAGGCATTGAAATTAAATGTGAAATGGAAATCAACGGGGATAAAGAAGGTCACATCCGTAAGATCGGGCCGTGATATGGTCTCAATCTCATTGTCAAGCTGTACCGTAGCTCCGGCAGACAGGCTGAACCCGAAGCTTATCGCGATCGGCACCGGCCCGGCAAACACGGTCTTCACCCAGTCTCCTTTGAAGCCGACCGTTATGCCTGCCGACAGGGACAGGGTGACCTGGTATTTTTCGCTTTTCGGCTTTATTTTTCCGCTCGCGGCAAAGGCTCCGCCCCAGAAGGCCTTCGTACCGCCGAAGAAAGAGGACTGCCTGTCGTTCGCCATATTCTTTTTGATCTTGTTCGCTTCCTCTTTTACGCTTCTGCCCGTATATTCGGCGATCAGCGTCGCGGCCTCCTCGACATCCTTCGTGTCCGCGGTCTTCCAGCAATCCGGCTCTGTATATTTCTGCAGCTTTTCCGGAAGCTGTTTTTCACCCGAGGTATAACCCACCAGCCAGCTTCCGCTGACATCCCCGAACACGCGCAGCATCGGGAGCGGATTGAAGTCGATATTCAGCTTCAGCTTATCCAGAAACCTGACAGACTTCGCAAAGGAGAACTCCACGCCGTGCGCAAAAATATTCTTGGAGGCATCCTGCATAAAGGTGGGTTTCTCATAGACCGCCTTCTGTGTGGCGACCTGGGGAGAAACAGTGAGCGGCGTTTCATTTGTCTGCGCTCCGCTCCGGTATTCAAAGGTAAAGGCGCTGCCCTCACCGGCCGCCAGCAGGCTGCACCATTTGCCGCTGAAGGTCACCTCGGTCTTCCCGCTGCAGGGGCTTTCCTCCGTGATCGTCTTTCCGTTCTTATCCTTCGCTTTCATGGTCAGTGTGCCGGAGGGCGCTTTGCCGGAAACCGTGCGGAGATGGGCGGTCACCTTCTGATCCGCGTCATTCTGGGAGGTGATATACAGCGTGACCTGGTCATAAAGGCAGTCGCGCCCGTTGAAGGAAACGCCCGCGACATACACATCCCGGTCCGGATCTACCGGGGTCAGATCGGCATAGATGATATTTCCGCCCTTGCGCAGACCCATTTCGGAATACTGCGTCTGATAACCGGCCGCCGATACCTCCCAGCCGAAGTGCACATAGTGATCCTTGTCACCTTTCAGATCCAGTACCAAAAATTCCGCTTTTCCGTTTTCATCCGCTGTCGCGGTATACTGTCTTTCCTTATCCTGCGACCATACGGTGATCTCAGCCCCGGGAAGCGGCTTTTCGTTATATCTGGCAACGATCGCCACATGCTCAACATCCACGATATCCAGAATGATCCCGGACCCGCCTGCCCGCTCCTCAGACGCGATATCCGATGTGTACTCAAGAAGATCACGGCTGTAATCCTGTTTCAGACCCACAATATGGCTCTGAAGGATATCGAGCGCGCCCGTTTGCGGCGTGTTGTCATCCGGCGTCTGAAGACGGCTCAGGATCTCCTGTTCAAATTCCTTCCATTCATCGTAGCGGTCCGCGGCATAATCGATCTGCTGATCCAGCTCTTCGCCCCGCTCTACGATCTGGAAAGCGACCGCCTCCACCTCATGCTCTGTTGTATATACGTTGTTTTCCAGTTCCTCTACCTTATAATAGATATACTCCCGGTCATAATCAATGATCTGGCGGCAGGTCTCGATCTCTTCGTTGATCGCTCTTGACCGGGCCAGTAGCTGATCCACATCGGGATGCCTGAGCCCGCTCCGCGCGTTGTTCGCGACCAGCGCCTCCAGCAGATTCAGCGCCGGAAGAAGCGTTTGCTCCTGAAGCGTGGTCAGCGCGGTGTAGACCTGCTTTCCGTTCATATCGGCAGTGATACCCATGCCGTCATGCCAGTCGGGCGCGCCGTCCTTCATACCGGAAAGCGTATTCAAATAACTGACCCGGTTCGCCTGAAGCACATAATCGGCATTTCGCCCGGCAAATGCGGACAGGGGAACAGAAACCGTCAAAACCACGATCGAGATCAGAACACACAAAAATTTTTTCATTACAGCTTCCTCCTGTGTATGGGTGCGCTCCCGCGTCAGTCTGTGATACCGCTGATATCCACCGTGACATCGTATACATCGCGCCAGGGATCGGTCAATTCCTTCAGGCGCAGGGTGAGGATCTCGGAGCCGAACTGTTCGCGTATCTGTTCCCGCCCCGTGTCATCCAGCGGCAGCATCCCGCTTTCCATATCGCGGGCGTAATACAGGATATGCACACCGTCATCACACAGCGCGATATCGCTCACATCGCCCGGCCGGATAAGGCTGTCCGCCGCCGCCTGAAAGGTTTCCGGCCAGTTTGTGCTGTCCGGATGGTACAGCACCGCGTGATCTCCGGAAAAGTTCAGCATCAGCTCCTCAAACTGTTCCCCGCATTCAAGCCGGGCATAGATCTCATCCGCGCCCGACCGGCACGCCGCCAGCACCTCTGCCCACACATTTCCGTATTCCACTTCCAGTTCATCCACGCGCGCCATATTCGTGTTATATACATCTCTCTCCGCGGAATAATCCGCGCCCGAAACGGCAAGTGAGGCGATCTTATCGTAGGCCTCCGCGGCAGCGGAAGTGCATTGCACGGCTTCATTCATGATCGCGTCCAGCTTTTTCTGCAGCTCGTCCGGCACGGGAAGAACGATCTGGTACAGCATACGGTATCCGTCCGGGATCCACACCGTCGCGGCGTTTTCGGCCATAAGGACCTCTTCTTCAAAGAGAGGCACATTGTTTTCATACCGTTCACGAACCGGCAGCACAATGATCTGCTCATAAAACGCGTCCACGGACGCGTCGTCGATCTCGGCAGAGGATCCTTCCAGTGCAAGCAGCTTCCGCAGCCGGTATTCCTCTGTGAACTCCTCCACAAGCATGGTAAGCGTGATATCATTCTCCGTCAGATAAGCCGTGATCTCGGCATCGCTCAGGCCGGATGCCTCCGGCAGATCGCGCAGATACTGCCACGCGGCCTCATACTGCGCCTGCGCGGCCGCGCGGATATCATACAGTTCATTATCCGACAGCTCCCAGTTTCCTGTTTCACGCAGCCTTGCTTCCGCAAGACAGCGGATCACGCGGCGTTCCGCGAGCTCGTTCAGGATATTCACTTTGTCCTCATCCGTCAGCGGTTCACCGGCAGCCTCCATTGTCTGAAGATAGGCCTCATATTCCCTTCGGAGGTCATTTACGGAGCATGTCACATTTCCCACACGGATGGATGCCGTTTCCTCAGCAGCGGTCGCGGCGGCAGCCGACAGCAGCAAAACCGCAAGCACAGCACAGTACAGGGTGCGAATCAGTTTCTTCATAAATGTACCTCCATCATCCGGATATTCCGGAAAAAGCATCATATTTCCGAAAGAAAACGCTCCCGTGCGGAACGCCGTATATCGATACAGATCCCGGCAGAAAACGCACTATCGAAAGCATCGGTCAAATCATCGATCCCGGCCTTCCGGCCGTGTCTTGTGTTCTGTTCAGAGAATAGCTGTGTTGTTTATTTCGATCAGAATACTGACATATACTCATCCATTTATATATTACTATGAAATCCCTTTGAAGTCAAACAGTTACCGTCAAAAAACAGAGATCCCGGCCAGTGAAAACCCCGTTTTTCAAGGCTCATCCGCGGCAGTAAACATCCACCGGCATAGCCGGTGGCTTTTCATATGCGGGCATAGCCCTA
>CALGBY010000140.1 GCA_937886445.1 uncultured Clostridia bacterium
ACCAACACAATCATGTATAAGAACAAATGTGAACTGTCGTCGACCGGTGTTGTATCTAAAGTGTGCACAAGGCATAATACGGTCAATCCCAGTAACGATACAATTCCAATGGAAATTTGGAACATAACCGATGCCGGCATCTCTGTCTTATCGGCAAGATATAATGCTCGTGTTGCCACAATGAAAAAACCGAACATCATAACAATTATTGATGCTTTTAGGGCAATTCCTTTTTTTATATTCCAATGTTTAATGACCAACAGTATGTACCTCCAAATTTGACAGAGTATCTCTGCTTTTCTATGTTCGTGACAGTAAATTGTCTATGGCTGAGTTCAAATAAAAGGCTTATATGGGATATCATTTGCATTTCTCCGTTTTGCTGGCTGAGCCATTTCTGATTCTCGGATCGGCAGGTTTTACCGCATCGGCGGGAATTACCCATGATCTGCCGAAACGCTCCAGACCGAGAATACGCCCTTGCTGACAGAGCTTATGTACCCTGCTTTCCGAAACACCCCACTTGTAGGACGCTTCACGAGCTGACATATATCCCTTCATCGACGCACCTCCCGCAAATATAATTCTACAAGATATATTATATCCGAATATGCGGATATTTGCAAGGTGGCGGGACGATTGTTTACAAACAGAAAAACGGCAGGGCACCCCCTGCCGAAATAATTGTATCTTAATTGTTAATACGCAGAAAAACACCTTGACATATTTTTTCTCAAGAAGAAAATCTACAGTTACTTGGAAAAGATCCGGGAGATGCGTTCAGAAAGCTGTTCCAGGAGAGTTTGAACGCAGTTTTGAAAGCAGAATCTGCCGCCCAGTTGGGAGCAGAACCGTATTCGGCTCTTGACTGTGCCGGACTGGAATTTAATTTTTCAATTGAGGTTTGAGATGTGAGGTGAGATGTGAGGTCATACTTACTTGGCAAGCAATGCCTTTGTGCGTACAAAGGCTTAAAAAATGAATGACCCCCGCTCTCGCGGAGGCCATCATTTTGCTTGTTGAGGCATATCCCCAAACCCCATATTGATCGCAGAATACTTCTGCGGCTGCGCACCGTTCCGGTGCTATTTTTCTTCCTGCTGGCGCTGTCTGGAACGCTCCTTTTCTTCCTCGTCAAGTTGCATGATCCGCTCAATATTTGCCTTGTAGATCAGCAGATCTCGCTGCTCATTTTTGAGCTTGTAGTAGTCGGAATACAGAGACTTTTTCTCTGCCAGCAGTTCAGCGTATTCGGCTTTCAGGCTCTTGACCGTGGGCAGTTTTTTCAAGCCCAGATCGTCAAAAGCTTTCTTTGCCGCCTTGTGGATGATGATCTCGCTTTCGTGTTCGTTGTAGAACTTCTTTGAGTAACCAGCCTTCCGGTAAGCGGCATAAACGTCTTTCGTTTTCACATAGTTGATGATCTGTTTTTGAAGCACCGCGTTCTCACTCATGCGGGCTTCATCGGCTTTGATTCTGCTTTGAAGATCATTCATTTTTTCCGAGAAACCGGAACAATACTGTTCAAAAGAAGCAAGGTCTTCAAAGTCATGCTGCTGTAAAAACAGGAGTGTTGCTGCTCTCGTTTTCAAAGCAGAAACCTTGATCGCGCGTTCATACGCAGCGCCTTTTCCGCTTCCCAGTTTGCTCTCGATCTGTTCCAGAAGGCGGGGACGTGTGCTCTCAAATTTGACGCGACGTTTCTTATGCGGAGCGTGAGTTTTACTGCCTGCTATGACAGCCCGGAGAGCTACTTCGGAATAGTCCTCACCGAGAGATTTCAGACGGATATTCTGCTTCTGACCGGGACGGCTGAACACGATGTTTTTACCGAACCGGACTTCATACCCGCTCTGCTTCACAAGCTCGATCAGCTCATTAAAGCTCTGCGGTTTTTTCGCAAGAGCGGTATCAATGGCAGCGCGGAGAAGATCGCGGTTGCAGGGCTTTGCCTGACCGCCGAGCCACTTGTTGTAGCTCTTACCGTGAGGCTTCGGATTCTCGATCACAGATAGCCTGTGTTCCATACAGATCAGATCGCTGAGCCGTCTGACAGCCTCCGTACTGCCCCAGAAATTACGAAACTTCCGGTCGCATTCGAGCGAGGTAGAGTTCCAGTAAATGTGATTGTGAATGTGTGCCTTGTCCGTGTGTGTTGCCACGATAAAAGCGTGATCGCCTTTGGTAAATCGCATGGCAAATTCATAGCCGATTTTGTTGGCTTCCTCCGGCGTGACTTCCCCCGGTTTGAAGGACTGGCGTATCTGATACGCGATCACATCGCTTTCCTGAACTCTGCCGGTAAGCATCCTGTACTGCCTCTTGGAATAAAGGAACTCATTGTCCGCAGTCTTCGGATCGCAGGCATAGGAGGAAACAAATTCTCCTTCGTCGGTCTTCTCCGGATTGGTGCCGTAATCAAGCCTGTCGGAAAGACTTTGCGCAATGCTTTTTCCCTTGTTGGCGTGCATGGGAATAATTCTTGTCGTTGCCATCTGGCACCTCCTTCAAGCTATAAAAAAAGATGGCGCGAGGCTTTGATGCCCCGCGCCGTTTGCGTATTGAATTTATCCGTAGATTGCGTCCTTCATCCAGCAACGGAAGCGCTGAAGCTGGCCGATCAGTAGCGCCGCCAGCATAGGCAGGCCGTAGGGACTGATGAGATACGCGATCACCAGAACGATGATGCCGTTCTTCACGGAATCCAGAATCAGGACCCCCAGCCCGAGCACTCCAATCAGAATCCCGATCACGCCCAGGACAGAGCCGGAGACATGAACGAGGAAGGTGAGGAACCACAGGATCACGGAGAACAACGCGAGCACAGGTGCGAATAAAACTTTCAGAATGGTCTTCATTTTCATGACCTCCTTATCTTTTCTGATTACATTATATCTGCTCCCTGCATACCTTCAAGGATGTCGAAAACAGGAGTAAATACTCCTATTTTATCGCGGCAAGTTTGGCCAGTATATCATTAGCGGCCTGCCACAGTTCTTCCTGATTATGGAGTAACTGTTCCATTTCTAAATCGTAGACGCGGCCTGTGGCGTTTATCTTCCTTGCGATCTGATTCAGGTTGTTGCTGCACACCCGCAGAAGCTTAATCATTTCATTTAACTCCGGAAGATGAAGATGGATGATCATTCCGTCCAGAGCCATCTTGCGGATAAATGCACTGAGAGACTTGTACCCAAGTTGAGCACAGGTTTTTTTCATCGCCTTTTTCTCATCTTTTGAAACGCGGGTATAGACTCTTTCATCTCTGACCATGCCTGTCACAGCTCCTTTTCTTTTGTCTTTGCGGGGACAGTCTTTTCGCTGACGGAGGGCTTCGGGCGCTGCAATTTTTCCAGAACGGAATCCTTTTTCTGCGGCTTCTCGCGTTCCAGTGCATACTGCTTCCGTGCCTGTGTGACGAACAGATCAGTCAGCCCCGGATGGGATTCCACCACAAAATAAACGTTGCGGTTCAGCCCCCATGCGTCAGGGTTCGGAACAATTGGAACGGTCTGAGCCCACGCCTTATTTTCGCGTGAGATTCGACCGTCCCAGTCCTTTTCACGGACAGTATTGGCGAGTACACGGAGCATACGATCATAGCCGAAAGCGTCCGCGACCTGCCTCACTCCGGCATCGTCAAGACGGTTATCGTGATAGTGCTCGCGGATTGCTTCTTCAATCGCTTTCTTGCAGGCAACGTCGGCCTTGCCGGAGGCACGGTAAGCGTCAAGCTCACCGTGCTCACGGGCATATTCCGCGTTCTGCGAATAGATGGGAATGTCCTTCACAGCGTTTCCTCCTTGTGCTTATTCGGTTTGATGTCCTTGCCGGGTTCCTTTGCCGCGGTCGGCCTGTTGAGCTTGGCAAGAACCGAAGACTTGTCACGCTCCTTTTCCTCGACCGGGATGACCATCAGGCGACCGCCCATGTTCATGAACATTTCCGGCGTTTTGAATTTCTCGCTGAACAGTTTCATCAGTTCGGGGCTGAGCGAAGCAAAATCTTCTTCGCCCAGTCCGACGATCATAAAGGTTCCGGCGACCACATCATAGATATGGCCGTCGTCATCGCGGAGCGCTCTGTTCAGTTCCTTGCCGTTCATTTTTCCCTCGTCATCGCAAATCAGCGCAACAGGTTCCCTGTAGGGATACACGGATTGAATGATCTCCGCGTCCACGGCTTTCTGAAGGGAATCAAGATCAGAGCCGATTTCCTTTGCATACGGTTTCTTGCCGGGTTCAACGACAAGAATGTTGATGGTATCAGAATTATCCATTTACCTTACCTCCATTTCATGAGTTTTCTTTTTGCCGTCCGCTTTCTGCGGAGAGTTTTCATGAAGCCTGTCCAGAACGGACGGGCGCTCTCGTTTTGCTACGACCACAGGTGCATCGGAATCCATGACCTGTTCAATCGGAGATCTGTCGTCGATATTCAGAGCGATATTCAGCTCCGCGAGACGGGCAGATTTACGCTGCAATTCTTCTTCCTGCGGGAACGGCTTGCCAAGCTCCGCTCTGGCAGATTCCATCTGCGCATAGGTGTTTTCAAGCTGTGCCTTTGCGTTATCCAGTCGGGTGGGGATGTTGTTCAGCGCATTGTCGATACGGATCAGATTACCTTTCGCGTCCTTGCCGAGATCGACGCGGTGGGTCATGTTTCCTTTGAGAGTCAGCACATAGTCCTTGCCGAAGTTTTCAAGCGTCAGGGACATCTGAAAACCTCTGTAACTGCCGATTGGAACAGGCTCAAGTCCTTTGGCTTCCTTCATGGCGTCAAGGAGTGCTGCACCGGCGTTTTCCTTATCGGTCAGGGTGTCACCGCGCACCGTCATTCCGGCAAAGCCGTCCTCCGGATGCGGATGCTCCGCAAGGGTCTTCATGTCGGCTTCAAAGCCTGTGATATAGCCCTTGTACCGCTCGATCTGCTCTGGGAAGGTCTTCAGTAGATTGTCTTCCAGACGGTACTGCTGGCTCAGGTGGTTTGCCTTCATCAGCTTCAGACGGGACACGTCAATGTCCAAGTCCATCTTTTCCTTAATGCGTTCATCACCGGCGCAGAGTGCCTTGATCTCGGCATAGGAAAGAGCCGCTTCGTCAATATCTTCGCAGGAGCGAACAGGAGATTTGGAAGTCATGATCTGCGAAATGAATTTCTGTTTGTTCTCCAACGTCTGCCAGAGATACGCATCGAAGGTTGCCTCTGTCACATAACGGAAGATATGAACCTCTTTGTTTTTGTTGCCCTGACGGATGATACGGCCCGACCGCTGTTCCAGATCGCCGGGTCTCCACGGAGCATCCAGATCGTGCAGAGCCACGAGCCTGTCCTGGACATTCATGCCCGCGCCCATTTTGAAGGTGCTGCCCATGAGAACACGCACCTGACCGGAACGAACCTTTGCGAAAAGCTCCTTCTTGCGGACTTCGGTGTTTGCATCATGGATAAAGGCAATCTGCTCCTTCGGGATGCCCTGCGCGATGAGCTTGTCGCGGATGTCGTCATAGATCGTGAACTCCTTTTCCGGTTCCGTGTCTTTGCCTATGGCGTTTTCCAGCGCGTGAAGCTCCGTGCCATTGATCGTGCCCGCGGCTTTCGCGGCAACCTTACCGGTACCGCTTCTGCCTTTCGGCGTAGAGAGATCGCAGAAGACGAGCTGAGTGAGCTTGTCTTCCTCTCCCTCACGGTAGATACGCACGATATTGTCCACGCACATGTTGACCTTGCTTGTGGGATCGTCAGGCAGATCAGGATTGATGACACGCTGGTCAAGTCCCAGTTTTCTGCCGTCAGAGGTGATCTTCAGCATGTTATCGACGGACGGATCGACTGTACCGGAGTGAACTCTTGCGGCTCTCTCGGAAAGCTGCTGAACCATTTCCTTCTGGATTTCCGTAGGCTGAGAAACAACATTGTGGTAGATCGGCGTCGGCGTCGGAAGATTGAGCTGATCGGATGTCTTGATGTCTGCGGCCTCCTTGAACAGATTCATCAGCTCAGGGAGGTTATAGAACTTTGCGAAACGGGTACGCGCACGATAGCCCGTTCCTTCCGGAGCAAGCTCGATAGCCGTTGTGGTCTCGCCAAAGGTGGACGCCCAACAGTCAAAATGCGAAAGCCCCTTGCGGGAAATGGTGTCGTGCTGAAGATACCGCATCATCGTGTAGAGCTCTGTCATGGAATTGGAGACCGGAGTGCCGGTTGCGAATACCACGCCGCGGCTTCCGGTGATCTCGTCGATGTACCGGCATTTCAGAAGCATATCGGAGGACTTCTGTGCATCGGAGGTAGAGAGACCGGCGACATTACGCATCTTCGTGTACAGGAACAATGACGATAGGTAATCCTTTGGACGTGATGTGCGGCGAAGCCGCACATCCGCTTCCTCCGGATTTTCCCCCGTCTCACGCCGGGCGTGCACCTTTCAGCGCACCCGGCCTACCATCAAATTGACTTACTTTCTACTGATTTCATTGCATCTGTGCCCTCACGAGCACAGCGCACTTGTAAATTCCACTTTAATTTTTCTCTGTATTTCTGGATTTTTCGTACCGTCTTTGCATCCAGCTCAGGCGGTATCGGACTGTTGTGTACCATGTGGTGGCACGGTATACATAGCCATGCTAAATTGGGAACTTTGTTGATTCGTTCAATTGGAAGTCTTGGATTCACATGATGACAATGCTTGGGAACCATTTCGGAAAAGAATTTACCGCAACATTTGCATTTGCCCTTATCCCGGTTGTAGGCATACTCCCGGTTCATAAAATACTCGAAGTTGGATTTCCACCCTTTTCCTTTTGCATACCGTGACAGGGCAATATCTTCGGGTGTGTTTATGGAGGGACGGTCACACGGCAAAGGCTTGTGTTTTGTGCGGTAGTTCACATATCGCTTGCGTCCATCCTCCGTATAGGGAGTCATTTTCTGGTCAAATGGTTTGCTCTCGTATTTACTGTGGGTAATAAACGCCATAGTAATTCCGAACCACTTTCTATCGATATTTATGGCAAATGTTTTGCTGTCATACCCACTGTGTCTATGGGGTAAATTACAGAGTTCTTTCAGTGGTATCTGCATATCGTTATAGGCTTTGGGGAACATCCGTTTCCATACTGCCAGAGCAGTGTTATTCACTCTGCGGTCTATGGCATGGTAAGCATGGGAACAGATGGATGGTTGCAGATACTGTGCCAGTCCCATTATGATGGAATTTACATATTGGATTTGAGCAGCCTGTGTGTTGGGCTGGGTATACAGCCCAATTTTCCTGATTTCTTTTTGGAGACTGTGGATTTTCTTTGTCAGTCTGTCCATGTCAGGTAATGGCTTTCCTACCAAATGCTCCGTCCATGTGGATGGGTCTGGTGTTTTTCGTTTTCGCTCTGCTTTGACTATGTAACCGAGAAAATGGATTCCATCTTTTCTTAAATCGGTTACATAGGTCTTTTCCTGTGAAAGTTCCAACTTCATGCGGTATTTGAAATACTTTGTCAGTTCATGCTTCAAACGGAACGCTTCCTGTTCCGTTGAGGTCAGGATCACCCAATCATCCGCATAGCGGAAATTGTATTTCGGGGTAATTCCAGACCATTTCAGCCTTCGGGTATCGTTGCATTTGTGCTTGCATTGGCGATGCGGCTCCATATAGCAGCGTCCCACATACCAGTCAAAATCATTGAGATATACATTGGACAGCAACGGAGATAATATACCGCCCTGTGGTGTTCCCATTTCTGTTGCATGGTATAAATCCTGGTCGATATATCCGGCTTTTAGCATTTGGCTTATGATTTTCAGAACCCTCTTATCGTGGACTCCGATTCGCCATAGCTTTTTCAGCAACAATCTATGATTGATGTTGTCAAAACAGCCCTTTATGTCTCCCTCTACTGCCCATACCGGCTGGTCTTTGGATTTCACACTTGCATTGATGACATTGACAATATCCCGGATAGCGTGCTTCTGCGCCCGGTAAGGGCGGAAACCATAGCTATGCGGATAGAATCTCGCTTCGCATATCGGTTCCAGAATCAGTCGCATACATTCCTGTATAATCCTGTCCAATACTGTGGGAATACCCAGAGGCCGCTTTTTGCCGTTTGCCTTTTCGATATACTTCCGTTTGGCTGGCTTTGGCTTGTAATTGGAAAAACTCTCTTGAATCAACTGAAATAGTTCTTCTTTTGGCATTTGCAGATACCTGTCCATTTTCATCCTGTCCACGCCAGCGGTTTTACTGCCTTTGTTGGACTTGATATTATGAACAGCAGTCACAATGGTCATTTCGCTGGCCATTGCTTCCAACAGTCCTGTGAAAGAAACGCCTTGACCCGATTTTTCATATAGCAGGTCTTGGAATTGTTTCAGTTCTTTTTCTGTTGAAAATCTGACGCTTAAATGCACAAGGTTTTCACCTCGCAGTTCGTCACCCATCTTTCAGGGAGTTATTGGATTTTCTTTTGTGAAATTTACAAATCAATTTGACTCGTGCCCTTCGCCGTGGAGCATTTCAGCTCCGTGTGATTGGCATTACCCAATCGCAGACTACTATGGCACGGCTGACTTCCTGTATTCTTCACTGTGCTGTAACACTCCAAATACAGGCTCTCAAACGTTCCCAAATCTCTATCCTTGTGGTCAATAGACCGTTGAAACCCTTAGGCCGCTACCTTACACCGGGAGAATCTAACCACACTTTGAATCACAGTTACTGTGCGGTTCCATATGAACATTTCATTTCACAGGGTATATGCGGAAAAACCAACCACATACACTTTCTCCAATTTTCATCCTTTCGGATGCCTAGCACTCTTACGATGCTGCATAGCTTTCACTAACGGATAGCCATAGGTTTCGGAAGCCCGCACCATGTATTATCCATGCACCGTTTCCGGTGTTTAGGTTTTCAGGTTACGACTTCACCACGCTTTGTACCCTGTCTATTTACAGATAGACAACGCACAGTGGAGTATTAGCTCTCGTACTGCCTGCGGTTTGACAGACCGCTGTGGGATTTCTCCTTTCCGGCATTGATTCTGTACGGCAGAGGAATTTCACCTCTGAATTTGAGATTTGAGTTCTCTACGATATTTTCTTGATATATCCAGTGCTATCGCATGGTGCTGTTCGTCATAGCTGTCTGCTACGACTTGTGCACAACGTTTCGCGCGGTTCTTAAACGAATGCGCCTCATCCACGTACAGACGGTCAACGCCCAGCTGCTCGAAAGTGACTACATCGTCCTTTCGGTCGGTCTCCTGAAGCTTTCTGAGCTTTGCTTCAAGGCTCTTACGGGTCTTTTCCATCTGCTTGATGGTGAAGTTTTCGGCGCGGCTGTTTTTCAGTTCTTCGATGCCTTCTTCGATCTCGCTGATCTGTTCTTCAAGCAGTCGTTCCTGTCGCTCCTGTGAAACAGGAATACGCTCGAACTGGCTGTGTCCGATAATGACCGCATCATAGTCTCCGGTTGCAATACGGGCGCAGAACTTCTTGCGGTTCTGGGTCTCAAAGTCCTTTTTGGTGGCAACAAGGATATTTGCCGAGGGGTACAGACGGAGAAACTCCGATGCCCACTGTTCGGTCAGGTGGTTCGGCACCACAAACATGGACTTCTGACAGAGACCGAGCCGTTTCGATTCCATGGCTGCGGCAACCATTTCAAAGGTCTTGCCTGCGCCAACCTCGTGTGCCAGCAGCGTGTTGCCGCCATACAAAATGTGAGCAACAGCGTTCAACTGATGCTCACGAAGCTGGATTTCCGGGTTCATGCCCGAAAACTTAATATGCTGTCCGTCATATTCTCGCGGACGGTTGGAATTGAAAATCTCGTTGTATCGGGCCACAAGCGTCTGTCTGCGATCAGGATCACGCCATATCCATTCCTGAAAAGCATCCTTGATCGACTGCTGTTTCTGCTGGGCAAGGGTCGTTTCCTTGGAATTGAGGACACGGCGTTCCTTGCCGTCCGGGTCTTCCACGGTATCGTAGATACGCACGTCGCGGAGGTTCAGAGTGTCTTCCAGTATGCGGTAGGCGCTCGCTCTCTGCGTACCAAAGGTCACATAGGCATTGACGTCATTGTAGCTGCACTGGTTCTTGCCCTGGATATTCCATTCTGCCGTAAACGGAGAGTAGTTGACGTGCATGTTCCACTGGGCATAGCGCGGAGGCTTGAAGGTCTCGAACATGAACTGTTCGATATATTCCTTGTCTACCCATGTCGCGCCGAGCCGGATGTCGATCTCACTTGCGTCAAGGTCTTTGGGCTGTGCAGTGCGAAGTGCCTCTACGTTTGGGTTATAAAGAGCATTTTCCGCAGCCGCCCGTTCAGCCTCGCGGAGCTTGCTTCTCACGTTGCCGGAGAGGTATTCATCCGCAGTCTGATACACGGTCTTTCCGTCTTCGGTGACGGCGTTCGGTACGGGGAAGATCACCCCGCGGAGCTCTTCCGCGAGAGCTTCTTCATCTCTGCCGGTGAGCGCGGCCATGTAATCCATATCCACGCAGGCTTTTTCGGCAATGGAGAGCGCCAGTGCCTCCGAAGCGGTGTCCACACTTGTCACGACCTCATGGGGTTTGATCGTCCTCTTGGAGAACATATCCGCCTTGCGGTCAAGCTCACCGTCCTCGTTCAGCACTTCCAGAGAACACAGAAGGTAATAGCTGCTGTCATCGGCAAAAGCGAGGGAATTGCCGCGGGAGTTGATAAGGCCGTATTTGCCGGTAAATTCGTCATAGAGCGCATTCAGCCTGTTCTGTGTCTCCATGATTTCCGCATCCGAAGCGGAAGCGTCCATCTGCTGCTCGATCAGATCATGCACACAGTCACGCAGAGCGACCATGCCTTTCACACGCTCTTTTGCTGTGGCGTTCAGTTCCGGCTGTACCATCCGGCTGTTTTCACGGTAGTACACTTCACCGTCCACCACGGTGTAGGAGTAGTTCTTCACATTGGGGTCAGCGGGAATAGATGTGTCGATTTCCTCACCGTCGCCAAGCTCCGGGAGCTCCGCTTCGGTGTAGGTGCCGCGAATGTACTTCACGGCATCTTCCAACTGATCGGAAAGATTCAGTCCTTCAATCGGCTCGACTGTGTATTCCTCACCGCCGAAACGGGAGCTTTCAGAGGTCTGTCTGCCGAGCACCATTTCGGGATGATCGGCAAAATAGCTGTTGATGGCATAGCCGTCATCGTTCTGCGAAAGGTGTACCCAGTCAGGTTCGATCTCGATTGGACGGTCACGCTTCTGAAGGAAGATGATGTCCGATACGACCTCTGTTCCTGCGTTTGCCTTGAAAGCATTGTTCGGAAGACGGATTGCACCAAGGAAGTCGGCTCGCTGCGCGATATACTTTCTGACCTCCGGAGACTGCTTATCCATGGTATAGCGGCTTGTCACATAGGCGATCACGCCGCCCGGACGCACCTGATCCAGAGATTTTGCAAAGAAGTAGTCATGGATAGAGAAGCCCAGCTTGTTATAGGCTTTGTCGTTCACCTGATACTGTCCGAAGGGTACGTTGCCGATGGCAAGATCAAAGAAATCTCGCCTGTCGGTGGTCTCAAAGCCGCCGACCGTAATGTCCGCGTTGGGATAAAGCTGTTTAGCGATACGGCCTGTGATGCTGTCCAGCTCGACACCGTACAGTCTGCTTGCACTCATTTCGTCAGGCAGCATACCGAAGAAATTGCCGATACCCATGGACGGCTCCAGAATATTGCCGGCAGTGAAGCCCATGTTTCCGACCGCATCATAGATCGCCTTGATGACCGTGGGACTGGTAAAGTGGGCGTTCAGCGTAGAAGCACGGGCTGCGGCATATTCTTCCGGGGTAAGTGCCGCATAGAGCTCCTGGAACTCATCAGCCCAGTTTGCTTTGCTTTCATCAAAGGCATCCGCGAGACCGCCCCATCCGACATATTTCGACAAAATCTCCTGTTCCTCCGAGGTCGCCTGTCTGCCGTCAAATTCCAGCTCCTTCAGAAGATTGATCGCGTCCATATTCATACGGAACTTTGCTTTCGCGCCACCTTCGCCCAGATGTTCATTCGTAATACGGAAGTTCTTCGGCGGTTCAGGCTTTTCCGGTTCCTCAATATGGAGCTTTTCCACCACGATGTCATAAGGCAGGTGGTTTTCTTCTGCCGGGTAGACGGCAACAGTCTCTGTCTGATACTCCGTTTGCGGTTCAGGCTGCGGATAGCGTTCCATCAGCCTTGCGAAATTCTCCCTGCTTTCAGCGCGAAGAATCGGATACGCAAGGGACGGGTCTCGAAGCTGAATATCGAACAGACCGATATTCTCGATAATGAAGGGCTTGCCGTCTTCCAGATATAAGGTATCACCAACGGAATACGGGAAAGGCTGTGCCGTTTCCTGTGCCGGAGCTTCTGCTTCCCGCTGTTCGTAACGGTCAGGATGGAGCACCCGTTCCACGGCTTCGTTGCGTTCCGGTTCATCAAAGATCACACCGTCAACCCATTCGGACGCTTCCTGCCAGGAAGTAAAGGCGTAATGTTCGGTTTCGCCGTCGAAGATCACATAGCTTCCGTAATCGTTGATATTGTCGTAGGTCAGACCGGCTGCCTCGAAAGCCTTGATGATCTGCTCGGTGGGAAGCTCGGAAACGGCTTCCTCCTGCGAGATAGCTTCCACGTCAGCTTCGACCTGCTGAATGAACGGGTCTTGTGCCAGAACCTCTGGATCGACAACTTTACCGTTTACGATTCCGCGTTCTTCCAGAGCCTCGCGGATTTCCACAGGGTCAACATCCTCCAGCCTGTCCTGCTCGGCTTCGGTAAAGAAGCGGTCTTCGCGTATCAGTCCGGCAATTTTTCGCTGTACCTGTGCCCAGGAAAGCGTGGTTTCCTCACCGGTTCCGGTCAGAACGATATGCAGGGGTTCACCCGCAGCACCGCCGAACTCACCGGCAAGCCAGTCAGCCGTACCGCGCTCACGTTCATGCTCGTTCATATAGCGGACAACTGCGCGTTTGGATTCCATACTGCCGTTCCACGTCTGAAGTGCCGTATCAATGCTCTCAGATTCAATTCTGTTGTTCAAAACAGGAGTAGCTACTCCATTTTCGGAATCTGAAATATCTTCCTCGATACTTTTATCGACCGGGACGATTTCGGGCTCAGAAAGCGCTTCAGGGACTTTCTGAGCGGCCTGTTCAGCCTTGAAGCGTTCCTGCTCCTCCGGGGTAAGATAACGATCCTGCGCGATCAGCGCTTCGATGCGCTTTGCGACCGCAGACCACTTCATTTCAACCGGAGCGCAGTTTGCCTTTCTGAAACGCTCGCCGCGGGCTTCATGAGATTCATCGCTTCCGCTGGAACCGGAAAGCGCATGGCTCCGACCGCCCGTGCCGTATTCGTTTTTCAGAAAGTCGGCTTCTTCCTTGTTCGTATGCCCTGCGGTAAAGAACTCATAGATTCGTCCTTTGCCTCCGGAAAAGCCGCTTCCTCCGATAATCGCCGCGTTCAGCTCGTCCTCGGTAATAAAAGCATTGTGAGCAGGAAGCTCTGCCATATCGGTCGTGTATTCACGGCGCGGAAGATCAAGTCCGCGGAGAGAAGCCATGATTTCGGCAGGCTTATGGTAATTAAAACGCATCAGAGAGCGATCCAACTCCATGGCAGTCCAGAAGGCGGCAAACTGATCGGAAAACCTCGCACGGAAGTCAGGGTTATCAAGGCTCTCGGCAAGTCTTGCCGTTTCATCCGGGAAACCGCCTCCACGGATGTTGTCCATCATATCGAGATAGCCTTCCTTGCGGGCTTCGTCGCTCATATCGTGATAGAGATACCAGATGGACTGTGCGATTTTCTGACGTTCCGCGCCGGGGGCCTCGGCAAGTTCCACATTGGAAGCGAAGCTCCCGTTTTCCAACATTGTGCTGACGCGCTCTGCGGCTTCCTCCCATGTGATGAGCTGTGCGTTTCTTGCGTAACGGGCAGATTCACCGCGATTCAGGTGAATGCCGTCTGCGTCATACCAAGCGGAGATCTTCCCGTTATCGGTATTGAGGCCGTAACCACCGTGGAAAATTTGCTGAAGAAAAACAGCTTTTTCTTCGGTGGGGCGTTCCTTCATGAACTCGGAGACAATGAATCTGCGGGCATTTTCACTGTTGCTGCCGTAACGCAGGAAATCTTCAATGTCCTTGTCGGCAAAAGAAAAAGCGAAGGGCTTCTCGTCAAAGCTCTCCGCTTGTGTGATAAATGCTATCTGCTCCCCCTCGGTGGGGAAAAGGTTCAACTGTATATAAGCTCCGTCAGGATCGTTTCCTCGGCCTGCGCTTTCAGGTTGTTCATCAGCCCCGCCCATTTCAGCGGATCGGACGCTTTCATCTGTTCCGTCAGTCCGTTCTTCGCCGTCAGCTCCTGCATCATCTGCTCCAGCCTCCGGTTCGCCGTCTCGTCGATCTCTTTCAGGTGCGGGTACAGCTTCTCCGTCAGAAGCAGGCTGTTCCAGAGCACCGGTCTGTGCTCCTTCAGATAATTCCGTCTCATCCTGCCGTACTTGCCCAGCGGGGCTTCCGGCTGCTGTTCCAGAGTCAGGTCGGGAATCAGATAATCCCCGTTCTTCGTGTAAGTCAGTTCGCTCATTGCTTGCCGTCCTTTCTGCGATATGCTCGCGCTCATATTTTCTGATGGTCGTTTCGATCTGCCGGAGCACCTGCTGATTGATCTCACTGACGGCGGTTCCGAGAGCCGCCACCGTCTGCGGGGTGCTGAAATCAAAGATGCTCAGGAAGTCTTCATGCTCGAAATAAGCCTGCGGATCAAGGCCGCAGCGGGCCATGAGGGAGTAGGTGATGCTGACCGAAGCGGCATTTTTGAATACCATTTCGATGTTGTAATCATCATATTCCTCCAGAAAGGAATCCTCAATGATGTCGAGAATATCCCGGCTGTGATCCTGCCAGTATTCCGCGGCAAGCTGATTGGCGATCCCTTCGAGCTGACTTCTGAGGCCGTTTTCCGCAGACACATCAAAACGCTGTTCGAGAGCGGCAGTAACGGCATCCTCATGCTCTGCGCCGTATCGCCAGAGCCAGACAGGGACGGCATTGTCTCTGCCTCCGGTGTCTGAAACATCAAAGACATAGCGCAGTTTCGGGCGGTCGCCGCTGGAATCAATAAGCGCGATTCCCTTGGAGCCGCGGCGAACATACCGTTTCATGTGCTCATTCCAGAAATCATACTCGGCACAGGCAGTCGCATCCGGACGCTGAGCGTGAATCATCAGCTGTTCGTTATACGGGTACTTGTAGAGCCTTGCGGCTGTTTCAAGAAAGCCCGTCCAGCTCTGATAGCTCCCGGTGATCTGCTTTGAAGCCAGCTCTGCCATCTGAGCATAGGTCTGTAATTTACTGGGCATTGTTCGTCCTCCTTCTTTCATTTTGGGGTAAAAGAAAAGCGCCTCCGCAGAGACGCTTTTCGTAAATGGAATGGTTTACCTCGAAGTTTTGACGTATGCGTCCTAAGTTCGAGGTAAAAACGCTGTTATTCGTCAAAGTCGGGATACAGCTCCAGCTTGGAGAATTCTTCCTCTGTCATGCCTTCCAGCTTCGTGAGTACGGAATCTGTGATCTCGAGGAGCTCTGCATCCTCATCAGTCAGCGCCTCGCGCATTTCCTTGAGTGCAGTCACGGTGTCTTCCTTGGTTTCTCCGGCATAGATGCAGAGGACATTGGTTTCGTCAAAGGTAAGATTCATATTATCGCTCTCTTTCTGCGCTCTTTTTGGGCGCTGTTTTTTCATGCGGTTCCTGACGGTCGGCAGTCGGATGACCTTTCAGCTTTTCAAGAACGGACGGGCGTTCCTCCTTCGCTTTGATTTCCTTCGGGCCGTTATTGATGATACCGTCGATCATGCCGAGATCATCCTCCATCGCCATTTCCGCGTTCTTCAGGTAGTTATCCGGAAGGAACTGCGGCAGTTCCTTGAAGCCCCAGGAATCCACATAATGAGAGGATACCTGACCTTGCTGTCTGAGGACAATGATGTCGCTGACGGAGAGGCTGTGTCCGGTGAAATCCTGTGGATTCTGAATGTTGAACTGCATGTAGAGATCGTTCATCGCATCGTATCGGTCTTTCCCGGTGAAATCGAAGTCACCGCTGTAAACGGCGTGATAGTTTCCGTAGTCCGCGCTCAGATTGTTCTTTTCGAGATAGTCCATATTCTCAAAGAGGATCTGTGCGTTTTCCGGGACTTCCTTCAGCTGCAAAATCATGAAACCGTCCTTTGCGCTGTCGCGGAACTGGCCTTCATAATCCACAGCAGGCTCCTGAAGACGTTCCAAATCCTCAGCCGCTACACCAAACATGCCGTCGAAGTTCTTGATTTCATCAGCGTCAAACGCCATAGCTTCGGTATTGTCGGTGTAAAGCAGATAGACCGGAACGTCCCGGTCGAACAGCTCCAGTGCCCTGTCGCGGGTGAGCGGCACCATGTTATCATCCAAATAGCCGTAAGAGTTCATGGCTTCTTTACTGATAACGGGATCAGGTTTTTCTTCAGGCGGTTCGGGTACTTCCTCAACTTTGATTTCGACACTCTGAACGTGATCGTCCTCCCATGCTTTAACCTCATCGTTCTGGAGCTCGTCCAGAATACCGATGTCTGCGAGCTGAAGGGAGGCTTCGCCGCCGAGCTCATGGAGAGCGCAGATTTCCAGCGCCGCATCCATAATCAGAGGCTTGTCGGAATCCAGCTGTCCGCCGTCAATTTCCCGTTTGGTCGCCTTGTCATAAAGGGTGTAGTCAAACCCTTCATCGCTGCGCTGCACATGGAGGTACATGTTATCCACAGTGTACAGGCGTTCAAAAGCGGTCGCGGGTTCCTGCTCGATCTGATTGGTCTTTTCAACCTCGCCGCGTTCCTTCATGATTTCCGCATAGTTGCGGTCGATGTCCGTTATCAATTCGGAGGAAGTTTTGCTGATGGTTTCCAGACTGGCGCGAAGCTCGGAAAGCTCCTTGTCCTTTGACCAGGTGGCGATATAGCCGAAACTGTTATCGCCAGTGGGAATGCCGTAATAGGCGCAGACCGCATAGGAAATGCTTTCGGCTTCGACCTCTTCGGTGCGGCGGTCTTTCTTCGGCTCCTTGCCGAGATATTCATTGATGGCCTGTTCACCGCCCGTGAAGTTCAGACCTTCTTCCTCCGTAAACATGCGGCGCTTGTCTGCTCCGAGATCAAGTTCCTGATTGACCAGAATCGTGCCGGCATGATTTACGACGACACGGGGTTCGATACAGATCGGCATACCCGGATCATCGTCAGAGCCTCTCAGATCATAGCGGAACATGCCTTCGGGAATCTTATCTGCGCTGACACGACCATTGGAGAACAGAGCCGGAACATCGAAGATTTCTACGGTCTGATATTTCTCATTGTTTTCGGTCTTGTCATGCTCATAATTATGAAGCTTGGAGTGAGCAATCTCATGGACTGCCGCGCAGACGGTCTGTACCTCGCTCATGCCCTCGCGGATAGTGATGGACTGATCTTTGATGTCGAAAAAGCCGTCTGTATTTGCCTCCAGCGGCTTGAAGGAAATGGGCACCGGCGCGGAGCGTTTTACCGCTTCCATGAAAACCTCATAGTTCTGCACATCGCCGGTCAGGGTGCTGGCAAGCTGCGGCAGAGGCTTTCCACTGGTCTGGCTCACATCGAAGACAGTGACGGGTTTATACATGGGGATTTTGATTTCCTTTTCCTCCATGATGACCTTGCCGTCCGCGTCCAGCATGGGCAGTTTGGTGTCCGGATCGAGCTTTTCCTTTTCGATTTTCTTCTTGTAGGGCGTAGGCGCGACGATCTTGATACCGCGCTCTCCCTTATTGACGTTGCGTTCAAACTGATCGTGCCATTTATTGAAGCCGGCTACCAATGTGGCGTCGGGCTTCTGCATGTAGATCAGCATGGTGTTGTTGACGCTGTACTTGTGGAAACGGCTCATGGTCTGAAGATACTGCTGATACTTGTCCGACGCGAACAGTTCCTTGATCCCTGTCTCGATACTGTCGGTGATCTCCTTGAGCCGGTCTTTGTTGCTTACTTTATCCGGCATAGATACTCCTTTCCTGAATTATCCCAAAATAGAAGCCTCCGCACAGAATCCATGCGGAGGCCATCATCACTTTTTCTTCGGAACAGGCGGCTTGCGACCGTCGGCCTTTGCTATATCGCTGAGCGCCTTGCGGTGTCCTGCTCCAAAGGGAGCGCGGATACTGACGCAGTTTTTCGGAATGATATAGCTTACTGCTCCGGGTCGTTCCTTGCGTTCCGGATAGAACTGCTGCGGATATTTCTTTGAAAGCTCCTTCAGACGGGCAATCACAGCCTTATCATGGGTATAGACGCTGACAGTATCGTCGGCATCAGACCACAAGATGATTGTTTCCCGTTCTTCGGGGCTCAGGCTCATTTCCTGCCTTCTTTCTTGAACTCAAACGCAAAGCTGGTACGGGTACCGTCATCCGAAAGGAGAAGATAGGCGTCAAAGTTCTTTCCGGTCTTCTCGGAATAGATTCCGCTGACGAAGGTCTTTCCGTCCTTCAGAAGCGCAGAAATCATCTTCTTGTTCAGATTGATCTTCTTTGCGGTCAGAAAACGGTTGTCACGCCAGATACCAAAGCGGCAGTCATTGCGTTCGCAGAAATAGCCTTTCTTGCTCTCGGTCACATCGGCTCCGCAGCGGGGACACTTGCCCACAACCGTGCGCCCGGAGGGAAAGAGAACATCAGAGCCGAGAACCGTTTCATAGGTCTTTACGAGCTCTGCGACCATGCCGCTGATCTCTGCCATAAACTGATCCGGTTCAAGCTCACCATGCTCAACCTTTTTGAGCTGCCATTCCCATTCAGCCGTCAGAAGCGGCGACTGAAGCTGTTCCGGAAGAATCGTCACCAGAGAAATACCGCTGTGCGAGGGAACAAGGCTCACCGTCTTCTTGCTTTTCTGACGCTCCACAAAGCCGGTGGAGACAAGGCGTTCCAGAATGTCGGCACGGGTGGCAGGCGTACCCAGTCCTTTTCTTTCTGCATCTTCGGGCATGTCCTTGCTTCCCGCGCTTTCCATGGCGGAAAGAAGCGTATCCTCGGTGTAGCGTTTCGGGGCTGTCGTCTTACCCTCATGGATTTCGTCACTGTCCACGATCAGGCTCATTCCTTCGGTGATTTCGGGAAGCTCAGCGGGTTCATCCTCATCGCGCTTTTCATACTGCTTCCATCCGGCATCCGTGATCTGTCTGCCTTTCGCCGTAAAAACTGCATCGCCGCAGCTGATTTCTGCGGTTGTTTCGGTATAGCAGAAGGGCTTGCAGACGGCAACAACGACGCGCTTTGCGACCAGCTTCAGGATTTCACGTTCCCCGGCAGGGAGTTCATCCAGATTGGCTTTTTCTGCGCTGATGGTAGGAATGATCGCATGGTGATCGGAGACCTTTTTGCTGTTACAGATCTGTGCGGACTGAATCTGCTCCGGAGCTGTCAGACCGCAAAGTGCGGCAGAAAGCTCGACCGTTTTCGGAACGGTATTCACCATGTCATCCGTCAGATACCGGCTGTCGGTTCTCGGATAGGTGCAGAGCTTCTTTTCATAAAGCGACTGCATATAGTCCAATGTCTGCTGTGCGGTGTAGCCCAGGATACGATTCGCATCTCTCTGAAGCGTAGTCAGATCGTAGAGCGCCGGGGCTTTTTCTGACTTGTCCTTTTTCTCAACGCGAAGAACGGAGGCAGACTGCTTTTCACAGGCGGATTTCAGCTTTTCCGCCTCAAGCTTGACCTTGAACTTCTCGCTGACAGCCGTAAACCCGTTCAGCGACAGATTCACCGTATAAAACGGCTCAGGTTTGAAGGCTTCGATCTCGGCTTCACGCTGAACCACAAGAGCCAGCGTCGGAGAAAGGACGCGGCCAACATTCAGCGTTCTGTGATAGAGAACACTGAACAGCCTCGTTCCGTTGATTCCCACCAGCCAGTCAGCTTTTGCACGGCAGTCGGCGGCAGCATAGAGATTATCGTATTCGCTTCCGGGGCGAAGCTCATCAAAGCCCTTCCGGATAGCATCATCCTCCATGGAAGAAATCCAGAGTCGCAGGATCGGCTTCCTGCATCCGATCAGGTTATAGGCATTTCTGAAAATGCTCTCACCCTCGCGTCCGGCATCGCAGGCGTTTACGAGTTCGGACACATCGTCGCGGTCAGCAAGCTTTTTCAGCAGATCAAGCTGCTTCTTCTTGTCGCGCATGACCGTGTGCTGCCAGTGCTCCGGCTCAATCGGAAGGTCTTCATAACGCCACTTGCCGTAGTCGGTGTTGTACGCCTCCGGCTCGGAAAGCTCGGAAAGGAACCCTACGCACCAGCTCACAATATAGCCGCCTCCTTCACAAAAGCCGTCCTGGCGCTTATTCGCGCCAAGGACGGCTGCAATGCTCTTGCCCACAGAGGGCTTTTCCGCAATTACAAGTCTGCTCATCATTCCTCCTTATCTGCCGGGGCTTCCTCGTCGTCCGGCTCAACCTCATATTCCTCGTCGTCTTCTTCGTCCTCGCCATAGTCGTAATCGTCCAGATCGACCGGCCCCTTTGTCTTCGGCTGAGACTTCTTGACTTTCAGGAAATAGTATGCGGCACCGCCTCCGCCTGCCAGAAGGAGAACGATCAGAAGAATCGCGGAGCTGTTGTTTTTCTGTTCGGGTTCAGTTTCATCCGGCTCTGTATCCGGCGTATCCGTAGGCGCAGGCGTAGTCTCGGCTTCTTTGCCCGTACATTCGCTCATGTTGGTGCGGCATACCGGGCAGAGCGTATTGACATCGCCCGGCTGGCATTTATCGGTACAGGTACAGGTCTGAACGATAGTACCGCCGCCATTTTCCTCATCCTCGATCAGTGCAAAAAGGTCGGCCTCATCCACAAGATTCAGGAAGTGGACGTTCTCGGTTCCCTTATCATCGCGGTCGATAATGAGATAGAACGTATTGCCGTTCTTGGATTCCAGTGTAATGAACTGCTGTCCTTCGCCTTTTTTCGGGCCGATGTCATCAATCAGTGTCAGATTGCCGTCCGGGGTCAGACCAACGGGCGCGGTATCCGTGGTATTCATCATCGACATCATCAGGACTGCCAGTGCCATGAGATCATCGGAGGATGCAGTGTCAGCGTTCTCAATCACACGCAGATAGTCGCTGTACACATAGCCGGTTTTCTCCGGAACAATGATCTGATACCAGTCACCGTCACGACCGATTACCTTGACCTGTTCGCCGCAAAGGAGTTGGTCGATCACGTTGTAATCCATGCCGCCTCCGGTACGGACGTTCAGTCTGCCGCCGTTTGTTACCACCGTTCCGGTGGTACTGTCGTCGTCAACATCAAGCATCTTCATCAGATCGTCCCAGGAAAGTCCGAAGGAGCCGAGATATTCTTTCAGCTTATCTTCGGGAGACAATTCTTCAGCTTCCGTGTCTTCGGCTTCCGAATCAGCCGCAGTAGTCGGCTCCGGTGCAACCGTCGTTTCGATACCGGCATTGGCATCGTCAGCCATGGCAAAGGCCGTCATGCAGGGACACATGATGCAGATGCAAAGCATAGCCGCGATGATTCTCACGATTCTTGTCTTAGTTTTCTTCATAATCGGTTGCCTCACTTTCCGCGTTCACACAGAAAGGCGCTTTGCTTTTGCGAAACGCCTTGAGGTATTCGGCCAGTTCTTCCATCGACATGCCGGTGTTGCGGGCCAGCCCGACGATCTCACCGTTTTCGATCTGCATGATTGCCTCGTCAATTTCCTTATTGCGCTGATTCAGCGCCTCGATCTTGCTGTCGTTCTTGCTCCGCTCTGCACGGAGCTTTTCAATTTTTGCGTTCATTTGTTACTCCTTTCATGGATTCGGCAGTCGCCCGAAGGCTAAGAAATGCTGCTGCCAGTAGCTTGTATTGATGGTTGTGTACTGAATCGGATCGCCACAGTGGATCATCATTCCGTTGCCGACATAGATGCCGACATGAGAAGCACCGGTCGTATCATAGGTGCCCTGAAAGAAGATCAGATCACCGGGTCTTGCGTTTGCGGAGGATACGCGGGTACAAATACCAAGCAGACCGGACGCGCCGAGTCTGCCGACATTCCACCCAACGCCGCAGTGATTGACTACCCAGCTGACAAAGCCGGAGCAGTCAAAGGAGGTTGACGGACTACTGCCACCCCAGACATACGGATAACCGAGATATTTTTCCGCTTCCGTAATCATGGCGGCGAACTGCTCGTCCTCCAGTGCTTCAGGCGGGATTTCGTATTTCTCATACTCGCTCCCGTAATACTTCTGCACATAAGCAGAACCTGCAAACAGATCAGGCCGGTTGCCGAGCGTTCCCATATAGGTCGCGTACATCTCAAGCTGGCTCTGCGACATGGTATAAACCGGGACGTGAGACAGATTGAAGTTTTCCAGATCGACATAGCAGATGTAGTAGGTATAGGGAACCTCTACCTCATACTCGTAATCCTCTTCATACGATTCGCCGGTTTCCGGGTCAGTGACCGTGCGGGTATCGGTTCTCGTTTCTGTCCGGTAACGGGTTTTCGTTTCGACGGTTTCAGTCAGGATATACTGCTGGTCGAAAAGGCTCTGAATGATGCCGCCGACCTCCTCGATTTTCCACGCACCGCCTTTCAGCGCGGTGATCGCGGATATGAGCACATACGGGTCATGTTCGATTTCGTCCACGGTGAAGTGGTACTCATCGTAATCGTGATTGCGCTCATAGTGGTCGAGCATATCCTGAAGCTCACGCTCTTTTCCGAGATACTGCGCCTCTGCCGCAAGCATATCGCTGTCCTCACTGGGGTAAGTGGAAACGGCAACTGCGGAAAGGCCGGCATCTATGAAGACCGAGCAGGAAGAAAGCGTATTGGCAAGAAAGACCACCATGACGGCGAGAATTCCTCCGATGATAAAGCCTTTCTTGTGTTTCTTGATAAACTCCGTTGTCTTCTTCGTAGCTTCGGCAGCTTTTTCAGATGCCTTCTGCGTGATTTCGGAAGCCTTTGCCGTTGTGGTCGCACCTCCGGCTTTTGCCGCGGCATATTCCTTTTTGATAGCCTGCTTCTGCTGCCATCGGGAATATGGGTTACTGGACAGCTCCGGGTTCTGCATCTTCGCTTCCTGATTCAAGGCGTTCAGATTCGCCTTGTCTGACGCGGCTTCCGCTTTGCGGGCTTCCCGGAACGGGCGCTCCTTGTGCTCACGGTAGGCACTTCGGGTAATGCGCTCTGTCACATCGGCGCTTTCGGTAAGAGTGTTCGCGGCATCAACGCCGGAATTGTCATCATCGGCCTGCGACTGGCGCACCTCACGATGCACAACTCCTTTGAGCGTGTCTGCGGGAGCATCACGAGCTGTATAAGCGAGCTTGGAGGCGGGCTTCTTTTCCTCAAAAGAAAGGCGCGTCGTGACCTTTCCGGTTTCCGGGTCAACAACGCGCTGCTTTACTTTCTTCTTCGGGATTTTCGCTTCTGCCTTTTCCAGCTTGTCCGCTTTCTTTGCCGCTTTCTTAATCGGCTTTTCAAGCTCAGGTGCTGCCATTTCTTCATCCGAGAACTGAAGTCGCGGAGATCTTTTTCCCATGGTCATCACCTCCTGTGCCGGGATAAATGGATTACTTCTTCATGTGCTGGGTAATGGTGTGCAGATATACATTCATTTCCTGAACGGCATCTGCGAGATCGCTCAAAGTCATGGCGATGATTTCTTCCAGAGTGGGCTCATCGTCATCTTCATCCTCGTCGTAGTCTTCCTCGTCCTCGAAAACTTCATCTTCGGTTTCTTCGTCCTCATCCTCATCGTCTTCACCGATGGGAACGGCAACGGTCAGTTCCTTTTCCATCAGCGGACGGAGAAAGCGTTCATCACCAAAAAGCGGATACACCGCGGGAATGCCAGAGTGCTGCATGATGGCATTTGCCTTATCGCAGAACTCGTCTGCCATATCGGTGAGAGCCTTGCTGCCGCGGTTCTGCGGAATCTGTCCGACCTGATCGCACAGCTGGCGGATCATGCCGTAGAGCATGACACAATCGTCGATGTGCTTCACATAGTCACCGTGGCTGATGAGATACTTGGAATTGTTTTTCATTGAAATCCTCCTTTGAATTAAGCCTGCATTTCCTGCGGCTTGGTGGTCATAATGCGGTAAAGCTGAGTGTCCTTCGGGAAATGATCCGTAAACGGAAGAATGATATTCCCGTAGAAAAGGAGCCCTTCGCCTTCACCGGAGTGGGTAACATAGGAAAGCTGATGAGGGCTGATGTTGAGCTGCTTGGAGAGAATCTGCCGGTCTCCGGCAGCCTGGTTGAGCATGTACACATAGTCGGAGTTCTCGAAGATATTCTCGACCTCACGGCTGGAAAGAAGGTCTTTCACGTTCTGCGTGATGCCGGTGGGAATGCCGCCCCATTTTCTGAAACGCTTCCAGATTTCGACGGTGTACGCCGCCGTCTGATCTTCCTTCAGAAGAAGGTGCATTTCATCAATGTAGTAGCGGGTGGACTTGTGCGCCTCGCGGTTGACGGTGACGCGGTTCCAGACCTGATCTTGAACGATCAGCATACCGATCTTTTTCAGCTGCTTGCCCAGCTCCTTGATGTCATACGCCACGACACGGCTCTGAATGTCCACGTTGGTACGGTGGTTGAACACATTCAGAGAGCCGGTGACATAGATTTCAAGCGCCGTGGCCAGATAAGCCGCTTCCTTTTCGTCCTGCTTACGCAGTTCGTTGTAGAGGTCTTCCAGAATCGGCATGTTCTCCGGCTTCGGGTCATTGAGATAATTACGGTAGATCAGACGGACACAACGGTCGATGATAGTCTTTTCGACCGGCTTCAGACCATCCTTGCTGCCGACGATCAGCTCGCAGAGAGAAAGCACGAAGTCCGATTTCAGGGACAGCGGATTTTCGTCGTCCGAGTAGTTCAGATTCAAGTCCATGGGGTTGATATAGTCGGTTGATGTGGGTGAAATGCGAATGACCTGACCATGCAGACGCTCCACCAGCGTTCCGTATTCGGCTTCGGGATCGCAGATGATGATGTCATCATCTGTTACGAGAAAGACGTTTGCGATCTCACGCTTTGCGGAAAAGCTCTTGCCGGAGCCGGGAGTGCCGAGGATCAGACCATTGGGGTTTTTCAGAAGCTTCCTGTCCACCATAATCAGGTTGTTGGATAAGGCATTGATGCCGCAGTAAAGGGCTTCCTTGCCGTTCTGGAAAAGCTCCTGCGTAGTAAAGGGTACAAAAATAGCGACGCTCGATGTGGTCAAGCCTCGCTGAATCTCGATCTGATTGTACCCAAGGGGCAGACTGCTCATGAAGCCTTCTTCCTGCCTGAAGTCCAGCTTTGTCAGCGCACAGTTGTATTTCTGCGCGATGGAACTTGCCTGCATCCAGTTGATTTTGAGCTGCTGTTTGCTGTCTGCGGTGTTGATGACGATGAAGGTCAGAAGGAACATACGCTCGTTGCGGGACTGCAAATCCTGAAGGAGCTTTTTTGCTTCGCTGCCGTAGGTGGCAAGATCGGACGGGATAATGTCCATATCATAGCCGGCACGGACGGCCTTTTTCTGTTCTTCGATCTTCATCTTGTCGAGGTCAGTGATTTTCCTCTTGATCGTCTTGATCGCCTTGACCTGATCCACGGACTGGATGTGCATGGAAACGATAACGGACGATTCCATATCGAGAAAATCCGAAAGGATACGGTCAGAAAGCTCCGGGGCGAGAATCTGAAGGAAGCTCGCACGGCAGCGCTTGCTGCCGATAGTGAAGCTTTCCCCGGTCGCAAACTCAAAGGAGCTGGGGGCGATAAAGTCTTTCACGGACAGGCCGGAGGGAGCCAGCCAGTCCCAGGAAAAAGAAAACGGCTGCTGCTCGTCCATGTGCATCATGCCGTGCATGAGCTTCAGACGTTCATAGCCGTTCAGGGGATCGGCAGAAACGCCGAGCCGTTTGAAGTTGTTGAGGATGTCGGTCTCGATGCGCTCCAGACGGGGCTTCGCATCCTTATAGGATTCAGCGGTAATGCCGAAGGTGATGTACTTGGTCTTGATAAGACCGTTGTTGCCCTTGGCAAGCTGACTGCGAAGCATATCCGTGTATTCGATGCGCAGAGGATCAAAATCATCCTGTTTTACGGGAATGTCGATGCTCTCCAGATAGCTTTCCTTGCTCGCAGAAAGGTTCACAAAGGAAAGCTGGAAGCTTACCGAGCTGTCAAAGTAGTTCAGAAAATCCGACCAGCCGTCAAAGATCGCGGTCTTATCCTCGTTCTGGGAAAGCTGATAGTTGATGTCCTGAAACTGGATTGTTTTACTGTAATAGCTATCAGTCACGCGGCAGATGCCGTCAGGAAACATTCTCTGAAAGGTAATGGTGTCCTGCGCCGACTTCTGTTTCTTGTCTGTCTGATTTGCTCTTGCGATAGCAGCCTCAATCTGCTTTTTTTCTGCGCGGGTGAGTTTTCTTTTCGTTGACAATTTCATAAACCTCCTTGTCCAGATTTGCCTGTCGTTCAACGACGGCATAGAAATTGTTTGTCATGTAGGGACGCTTCTTCTGTCTGAGAAAGCAGACCTGAATGATGTTCCGGAGAAGCTTTTCCAGCGGCTGACCGTTCTTCTCATACATGGCAAACAGGAAAAACGGAACCATGATGACGATCATCGAGATCGCCGCCACGCTGTTTGCCACATGTCCCTTGAGAAGAAAATAAAGCGGTAATCCAACCGCCGCCGCACTGCCGAAACAGATCAGCTGTCTTTTTGTCAGGTTGAACATGACCTTCGGTTTTACTGCGTTCAGGTCTTTGGGAACAGGTACAAATGCCATCTTCATCACCTCCGTTAATGTGCATTGAACACGCTCTTGGCCAGCGAGCCGGTCTTAAACAGCGTAAAGCAGAGCAGAACCGTATAGCCCATGCATGTCCAGATCGCTTTGGATATGTCTGTATCCACGGCGATATTTCGGACAAGCACGGCGTAGATCGCCACGCAGATGATGATAAGGAAAGCCTGAAATCCGAGAGCAAAGAGGCTTCTCAGATAATTCTGTCCCATCTGGCCCCATTCGCGGTTGCACATCGTAGCCATAGGAATCGGTGCCACCGAGGTCACGAGATAGATTTCGATCATTCTTCCATAAACGATTATGAAAATGCAGATCGTAAGCGCCCACATGGTAATGCCAACGAAAAGGCTCTGGAACCAAAGTCCGAACAGCGGGCCGATGTCCATTTCCATGAGTCGGTCTTCCAGGTTGACCACCAGACTGTCAAGATTGATAGAGGTGTCAGCGGCGATGAGGCCGCCTGCCCGGCTGACCACGCCCTGAGCGACATCGAACACGCCCATGACGATAGTCCATGTGTTGGACACGATAAGGACGGCGCAGGCTGTCTTGAAAACCCATTTGAAGAACATCCATGTGTCCACATCGTGCATGTTGTTTTTGTCCGTAATGAGCTGAATCAGCTCCAGCGTCATTACAAAGGCGAGAATTGCTCCGGCAATCGGAAGAATCACACTGTCCGAAAGGTTGCGGATCATACTGTAAATGCTTCCGTTCCACGCCTGCGGTGTTGTTCCGACCTGCACAGAGATCTCGCCAACCTTTTCATTCACGCTATCAAACATGCCTGAAAGATTGCTGACGATGCCGCCGACAAGTATTTCTCTCAGCCATTCGATGATGGCCTCTTTTATCATATCCATTTAGGGCGAGAACCTCCTTTCTGGAGGAAGGCTGCCTGCCGAAGCAGACAGCCCCCTCCGGGGATTGTGCGGCTTGACGATTATCCGAAAAGCCCGGTGAGCAGGGGAACAAGGGTGATGCCGATGAGGGCGACACCGCCGCCCGCCATGAGCTGCTTCATGCCCTGGGACTTTGCGCCGGGGTTATCGTTGCCGTAACCTTCCAGAAGGTTGATCGCACCCCAGATACCAAGACCTGCACCGAGTGCTACTACGAGAGTCTGCAGAACAGTGACTGCGCTGTTGAAAAATGCCATAGTAATTTCCTCCTTGC
>CALGBY010000141.1 GCA_937886445.1 uncultured Clostridia bacterium
TTGTGCAAAAGACGCCGCAGATGAGTCTGCCGAATTAATCAGCGTTTCCCTAATATAAGTGTGCATATTTTGCCGTTTGAAGCCGAAAATACACAGAAAATACTTAACATGCTTCGGGATGCATGCTATATTTCTTGCAGTAACCGAAAGGAGTGCCTTTTATGAGAAGTATGGTTTGCAAACGGAGTCTTGTGTGTCTGCTGGCGCTTGTGCTCACAGTCAGCATCCTGCCGGGCACAGCCCTTGCCGTAACCAAGGGCAAGGTGACCGGGGACTATTACACCAACAATGAAGGGATCAGCTTTACTGTTCCCCGTGAGTTCAATCTGGTGCTTCAGGAAAACAAAAAGGCCGGTTTCTTCCGCATCACGCTGGAAGGCCAGAGAGACGCCACCTATCACGCCGGAGCCCTTGCCATCGATATCATCCCCGCCGCAAAAAGCCTCAGCGCCTACAACGCGGCCGCGCTGAAAAGCGATATCCTCGCATATCCCGTGGGCTGGGACGATGATGAGCTGTATGATTTCCATACGATCAACGACAGCATCACGGATAAATTCGGCGTGGAGGCCAGAGAAGTGTTCATGACCTTCCACATCGGCCGCTGGGGCGCCATCAAAAACGGTTATCTCTATTCGCTTTGCTTCAACGCGCGCAATTCCTTTGTAAGGATGACCTACATGTGCTTCGGCTCTCAAAGGACCATGTCTGAAGAGATAGAAGGCCTGCAGGAGATCCTGAACACACTGATGGTGCCCTGATGCCCTGGGAAGAAAGGAGCGACTTATGAAGCATATCAAAAAGATGACCGCCGTTATCCTTACCGTTTTGCTGCTTTGCGGCGCTGTGCCCGCGCCGGCGGAGGGCTTTACCAATGAGGGAGCCATCCGCTTCGGCACCTATACCAACGGAAATTTCAGCTGCACCATCCCGAACGGGTTCAGAATAGACCGGTACAACAGCAGTGACAGGTCGGTATCGTTTTCCGGCCCCGCCGATGTGAACGGCTTCAGCAACAGCATCCGCATCTCCGTTCAGGACCGGCAGTATGACCTTTCCTCCATCACGGAAAGCGCGGAGCAGAGCAGAGTATATGATATCCTCAGCGGATATAACATGATCTGCGTTGCCGATGTCAATGCCGCGATCGGCTCTGTCCCCTGCAAAAAGCTTGCGTATCTCTATGACCGCAGCGATGACGACAGAGCGGCGATCTATTACGCCATCTATTTCAACATCGGAAGCAAAGGGGTAAAGATCATCTATTACGGCTATACCGCCACGCGCACCGTTCCGAACGATCTGCCCGAGTTTGAAAGCATCGTTACCAACGCGGTCTTCCGCTGATCGCATTCCTGTACCGGCTGCCGCTCCGCGCGGCGGCCGTTTTTTTGCGCGCGCGGAAAACAAAAAACGGAGCATCCATACGGATACTCCGGAGGGTAATCTATTTCAATTACCGGTTGCGCTGCATGGCAGCATAGCACTCGCTGCAATACACAGGCCTGTCCTCACGGGGCTGGAAAGGAACCTGGGTAGCGGCGCCGCAATTGGCGCACACAGCGTCATGCATTTCCCTGGGGCCGGCGGTGTTCCTCGCGGCCTTGTGAGCCTGACGGCACTCACGGCAACGAGTCGGTTCGTTCTGGAAACCTTTTTCAGCGTAGAATTCCTGTTCACCGGCGGTGAAGACGAATTCCTTACCGCAGTCGCGGCACACCAGTGTTTTGTCCTGATACATGGTACTAAGACCCCCTGATTAAAATGTCGGCTGGCAGGCGGCTGACCTGGTTTTTGACCCCTCACACGCCGGCAGGAGATTAGCTCTGCGCTGCTTGCGCCCTCACGCCTCTCTCTCGCGGTTTCCCGCGGCCGGACTTACATCTAGACCGCACCATGCTCCCCGGCGCTTTGGCCGGATTACGAGGACCGTTTTGCCTGCGACTGGCATCGGCTTTCAACCACAGACCCGATACGCCAACCGCCGTCATTATATGCTTATTCCGCGCAAAATACAAGAGGATTTTTGAAAAATTCTGCTGATTTCCGGCGATTTTTGATATGAATACGCTCAAAACAAGCAGGTTCTCCGCTTTCCGGCCTCAGCGGATGCCCCGTCCGCGGCAAAACGCCCGGCCGCGCGGCGTTATTTCAGGCAGCGCGGCTCCAGCACGCACACCCGCGGCTGCTCCGAAAGATCGGCCCGGGTAACGCGTATGAGCGGCATACGGGGCGCGTCCTCCGCCTCCATCAGGGCAAGGAACGCGGTCTCATCCGCGATCGGCCAGGAGGCGTTTGCCCGTGTTTTGTAGTGCATGGGGATCACGGTATGCGCGCTGAGCGCCCGCGCCGTGTACGCGGCCTGCTTCGCGTCCACGGTAAAGAAGCCGCCCACGGGCACCAGCAGCACATCCACCCTGCCCAGCGCGGAAAGCTCCTCCTCGTTCAGCGTTCTGCCCAGGTCTCCCAGATGCGCCACGCGCAGCCCCTCCGCCTCGATCAGGAAAAGCAGCGTTTTGCCCCGCTTTTCTCCGCCGGCATCGTCATGATCGCTTTCAATGGCCGTAACGGTCACGCCCGGGCCTACGCCGTATACGCCGGCCTCCCGGATCACACGGGGGCTGCCCGTCACCTTATCGGTATACGCGTGATCCCCGTGGGCATGAGATACAAGCACCAGATCGGCCTCCGTTTTCTGCATATCGTAGCCGGTATGCGCGTCATAGGGGTCGGTCAGGATGCGGAATACATTGCCTGTTTCCAGCAGAAACTGGCTGTGCGCGTGATAAGTGATCAACATAACGGTTATGCCTCCCTGCTGATATCTGTTTGCGTAAGATCCGGGGCACAGCGCTCCGGGAACGGTATCAGTATAACGGTTTTTTCCTCTCTTTTCAATACCGGCGCAGGCCACGGCGGCCGCGGCGGTGAAAAAACAACAGGATGCCCGATCCTTCCATTGAATATTATCCTGTTTCATGATATAGTACCAATACACTGGTTAGGGTGTGTCTCTAAAATGAGGAATGTGCAGTTTCAAGCAGATTTTCCGTCAGTTCAAGGCGAAGAACCGAAGGTTTACTGGAGGTAAATCGAGGTTCGACAACGCAGAAATGACGGAAAAGATACTGAAAATGCATCGTTTTGGATTTAGAAACACACCCTAGGAAAGTTGTTGACTATTGTTCAGGGGATACGATGTACCGGTCTTCGATAAACCCGGTATACTTCACAATGCCACTCGATGAAAGGTGCCCTACGAAAGACCATCCGCCGGATACATGATAAAAGATCGCTATTCTGTCACCGGCGGAAAGAGGGTAACAGTTCCATTCCTCTGTTTCGATCTCACAGGTCGGATAAATACAAGCTTCTCCGTCCTTATTATTCACCGAAGCATCGTTGATCATATTGAGTTCAACGTTCATCGTATACCTGTTTTGTGAAATGACGACACTGTCCTTGGGAACGAGGCCCGCCGTTGCGCTATTCCGGATCAACACGAAATAATCATTTTCTGTTTCACCCACGACCAGAAGCCGAACACCGGCAAACAAAAAGCCGATCCTCTCTCCGTCCATACCGGACAGAGCTGTATCCGATGTGAGCTCCGCTTCACAGAATGTATTATCATAATCATTTCTCCAGCAGTATCCCCATGTTGAGTCAAAATATGTACAGTCCTCCAGATCTTCCTCGCGTACATAACCCAGCATCCCGAGATCGTAGTACCCGATAATGCGTATATGCTTCCACGCACTGCCCTCGTTCTTCCCGAATTGGTATTCCACATCCAGACCATTGTATAGCCGTACCCGCTCACGGCCGTCAGGCTTATCATAAACAGATACGCAGCCGCCTTTACCGTTCAGAAAATAATATGCGTCAAAATCTTCACATTCTTCATAATCATCATCGTATTCCCCGGCAAACGCATTCAAGGGTCCTGCTGCCATCATCAAGAGCACCAGAAACAGACCGACTGTTGCCGGTGTGAAGAAAAACGCTCTCCGTTTTTTATCTGATATCGCGAACATCATATCCCTCCGGTAAAACTTCTTTAGGCCACATCCATTTAGGAATTTTGTTTTTTGAACAAAATGTTGATAGAACACGCGGGATATTCCCGAAAGATATGGTCTTTGTAGGCGGTCACCTTACTATTGTTCCATGTCATATTTCACATCGTACAAAGTGCCTAAACTATCATATAAATTCAATAATCTTTCAATACTCGGGCATTCTTCATCAACACAAAAAGTTGGAAAATGAAACGTAATCTGTTTTCGCTCATTGTTTCTTACGAAGGTATCTACCGTGTAAAACCTATCATTTTCAAAATACACGTCTGTAATATCAGTTTTTGCAAACGCCTCGCTGCCAATCCAACGTACAGAAGCGGGAATATTGATATGTGACAAAGGGCACTCGACAAACGCCGCATCTCCTATGACATAAACAGATGACGGAATATCGATCGTTCTGAGTTGATGACAATTCATAAATGCCCCATAATCAATGATCAATAGGCTCTCAGGTAAAATAACGCTTTCCAGATTTGTCATCGCAAATGCGGAACTGTAAATTGCAACGACACCGTCAGGGATAATAACCGAATTCAACTGATTATTTCCGCTGAAGGCAGATGAGCCAATAGCTTGACAACGTGTATCTATAACATATGCTTTGCCTTCTGCCTTCGAAGGATAACATATCAGTGTGTTTTTACAATAAACCACTCCGGTTTCATCTGTCCAGCATGTTTCTGACTCACCCCCGCAAACCGGACATTTTTCTGCCATTCCATGTGGCAGAAAAATTATTAAAAGAATTGTTACCGTAACGAAAATAAACAAACTGCGTTTCTTAGTTCCCATATTCTAAACCTTTCAAGTATCCGTAATGTGTAAAAAAAGCACTTGTGCAGATAACGCTATTCAACTTCTCCCTCCAAATTTTCAGGCGAAAACACAAAACAGTCCTTTCCCCGTACGATAACCGAATTGACAATATCCACACAGACGATTTCCTCAACGGATCCGTTCACACGTAGGTAATAAATATGTCCGTTTGAAAAGAAATACAGCTGATATGTGTTTATAATGTTAAAGAAGGGCACTTCCATGCGCATATAGGGATAATGGATCACCTCATTTAGTTCAGGCCATTCTTTTTCCACCCAACACCATGGAGCTTTTCCACATTGATTGTATGTGTCAATATAGTGCTGTACACAATTAAGAAAATCAGCTTCGTCTGCAGACGATATGGTTACATATTCACTGCTTTCGTTTTCTCCCAAGGCAGGTGCAATCATGCACAACAGTAAGCAGACCGTGATCAGGAAATTGATCGCTTTCTTCATTTTTATGGTCAACCCTCCGGAAGAGGCACCGATGTCTGTTTGGAAATGTGCCGAGACCATTTCCAAACTTCCTCACCTCATTTGATACATTGCTTGTTATAAAATACATAATATGTGTCCACACCGTGGAAACATTGATCCCATGAATCATCATCACTAGGTGAAAATAAAGGCTCTCCTTCGTGGGAAATCGGTGACATAGTCCCCTTTTTCTCGCTCCAAAATCCAGAATGCCTGCTCATACTTTTCCATACCGTTCCAGTACAGCAGATAATGTTTATTCGCAAAAAAGCAAGGGAATATTACCCGGATCCATCACTGTATCCAGTAGGCACGCTTCATCAAAGCCTCTTTCCGCGGTCAATTTAGGGGACATAATATAGCTTGTTAACACTTCAGCCAGTAATAATTCATTACCGGTATTGATATAGACCCAATAATGAATATTCCAGCATCCTCCCTGGCTGTTACCAATAAATCTTATATCTTCACCAAGCATATTGATCTGTTCTTCTGATAAACCAAATTCATTTTTTATTGCTTCGTGAGATAACCAAATTGCTTCGCTTTCTGTATAGTTTTCAGAATCAGGAATGGCATATAAAGTGCTTTTGTTTTTTGACGGGAACATATTATCTGTTGGATCCATTCCATACCGCTGAGTAAACAGGGCCTTTTCTTCAGCACTCCAGAATTGCCATGGTCCCATGTAATTCTCCTGTATTTCCTTCGCGTTGAAAGCTATGCTGTATTCAGCAGTATAACATGACAGATATTCCTGAACCGTCATAGTAACAAGCGGTTCACAGCGAGCGCAGATAAACGCTCCGCCGCCTTCGCTGCAAAGGTCATAAGTATTTATTACATATGTGTCTGCATCGGCATCGTAATACATTACAGATATATCATAACCCTCATCAGAATCAGAGAGAGAAGCAGAAAACGACAAAAACGCGTTTCTGTATTTCGGATATTCATCAAGAAAAATATCACAGGCATCCTTCAGCGTCATGAACTCGTTCATATGTACGTTTTTATTCTGATTGACCTTTTTTACATCCACAACCAACACTTCACACATTCCCGGACTGACCAAATACACAGAAAAGCAAGTCAGCAACAAAAGGGCAAATACTTTTTTCATTTTTTGTTGTTCTCCTCTATGAAAAAATCTTTGAGTGCTTCAAAAGATTTTGCACCGAATAAACCATCTTCAGTCAGCCCCAGATCTCTTTGCATTTGCTTTACATATTTAAGTAAACCATAATCAAAATCAGGCGATATATTCGGTTTATCCATTGGTGTATCGCATACTAACCGCCCACCCATTCGGTATCAATAAACTCAAAATCATCAATATCTGTATAGGAATACATAATCTCGTTTTCTATGGCGTATTTTTCGGCAACACTGTTTTTTTCCACAATGAGCGTCAGGTTTTCAGAGCAGTATCCGAAAGCACCTTCGCCAATCGCCTTCACGCTTGCCGGCAATTTGACATACTGCAGCCACTGACAGCCAAAGAAGGCTCTTGTGCCGATCGTTTCCAGTCCATCGGGAAAGATCACTTTCTTTACAGGGCATTCCATAAACGCTTTATCTTTAATAATTTTAAGGCTTGCAGGCATTCCCACCTCTTCCAGAGCATAACAAATCCGGAAGGCATTTTTCCCGATTTCTGTTACACTGTCAGCAATATCTACATGCCAGATATTTTCCTGACCGGCGAAAGCGTAATCATCAATGGTCTTTACACCGTCCGGAACAGTATATTCAGTATTCTGACAAGCTGACGGGTAACAGATCAGCCTTTCTATAGACTTGTCAAATAGCACACCATCCTGTACAGAAAACGCCGGATGGGAATCAGATACAAGGATACTGCACAAATTTCCGCAATAAGCAAAAGGATTTTCTCCCATATCTGTCACACTGTCAGGTATGCTGATTTCTTCCAGCGAACCGCAATCCAGGAATGCGTAATCGCCAATGGTTTTCACGCTCTCGGGCAGAACCACACAGGAAAGATAACGGGTATCGGCAAAAGCCAGTTTGTCTATTGTTATTATTCCATCATAGAGGATGATTACAGACGCGTTGGTTTGGCTGTATGCTGTTTTTCCGATAACCGTTACCATTTTTCCGTCCAGATACTGCGGAACATCCACTTCACCTTTGTCAAACAAAGGGCCGCTTACGATTGTGACCGTATCATCGTCATTTATCACATATTCATATCGGAGCCTCTGATCATCCCCCCAAACCCTAATAACAGGCCCGTACTGACTGCGGTAATTCTCCTCGTACAATTCTTCCGCCATAGAAAACAAACAAATTGACATACTGATAAAAACACAGAGACACAGGGCAATGATACGATTACGCATTACTTTACCTCCAATTTTGTATTCTTTTTCAATATTGTTTTCGGAAACGGCGGTGCGCACCTCCGTCACCCTGCGCAGGGTATCGTAGGTATAAATAAATATGCATCATGTAATATGTACTCAACAGAAAATCACCTTTTGACGCTTCAATCATGATATGGTATCAGTTTGATAATTCTTATATTTTCCGAATAGAGATCAACAAGCGGTATTCCATTATATGAATAATCCGGGTAAACATCACTGTAATCTAAATACGGACCGTTATTGTAATCAAGTGTTGTTATACCGATTTCCCATTCGCCGGGATACATGGTTTCACCGCCGTTATATTTCCTTACATACAGGTACATTGTATCTGTTGTTCCATCCTCCCACAAAACAGAAATTGGAAATACCCTGATGCCGGATTGCCAATAATACAAAGATACATCTTCAAAAACTGTTTCTATTTCCTTAATAGGTATGCTTTTTTTGCATTTTTCTTTTATATATTGGACGGTATCGTTATCTATATCATTCATTGCATTCTGAGCCGCTTCAATAGCGGAAACAGAAAAATTACGATAACCATCCGTTTCGAAATACATATGGTGTACTGTAAGATTACCGTCATTATCATATTCTATTGAAAACCAGTCATGATCGGCAAATGGCTCGTTCATATAGTAGAACTCAAAAAACCATGTTCCCCCAAAACATATACGGTCAATTAAGTATTCTTCTTCACTGTATTTGAAACCATAGTACAAGAACAGATCGTTTTGGTTCAAATATTCAAAAACAGCAGTTTCAGCCTCCTCTTCTGTCGGGTATTTCTCTGCGACAGTTCTTGCAACTGAGCAACTAAAGATCAGACAACATAACATTACTGCAAAAAGAGTTTTCGTTTTCATGTTATTTTACCTCCTGAATTATATAAAATTGTCCGGATGACAAAAGAGTCTCCTTCTCTTCACAACAACGGCATTCCTTGCTCCACCTTTGCCACAAACTGTAATGGTTGGTGGTATGGCCCGAGAAATTTTATATCCGTATTCTCGGGGCTTGCTTCACATATCGAGGCGGGGGAGCCGGACGCGTCATAGAAGAAGTGCAACTCATCATTGCCGCGGATGAGGTGGGTGATGTTTTTGCCGTGCAGGATGTACTTTGTCACCACACCGTTCA
>CALGBY010000142.1 GCA_937886445.1 uncultured Clostridia bacterium
GCGGTTCAGAAAGAACGATGCGATGAATTGAAGGGCGACTGACAAACTGGGATTTTACTTCTTAATGGTTATTTTCCCGCAGTATCAGTCGGAACTTTTTTTACCAGGATATGATAATGAATTCCCTGATTATTCTTACCCCAATCTTCTACATGAGAAATTCCGATGATTTCAAACTCTGAAAAAATATCAACCAAAAGCTCCTTATCCGCATAAAAGTGAGGCACCTTATATTCCGGCCCTTCTACCATTCTGAGTTTGGTGTTTTCATCCACCATAGGCCAATCCTGTTTCCATCCCCAGGTGCTTTTGGAGCCAAATGTCAGATAACATTCTCCACCAAACCTCAAGACCCTGTATATCTCGCGAACAGCCGCCTTCACTCCCTCAGTGTCACTGTGATTGATCACATTCCAACCGAGAATACAGTCAAAACTTTCCTGTTCATACGGAAGGACACGCATATCTCCGCATCTGTAGTCAAACGAAAGCCCTTCTGATTCTGCCCATTTTTTCGTAGAATCAAGGCCATCCTGACTAATATCAAAACAAGATACATTAAATCCATTCCGCCCAAACAGAATTGCATGCCGTCCCAGTCCACAGCCGAGATCTAAAAAATCTATTTTTCTCTGAATTCCCCAACGATTCATGAGCCCATAGCTTTCAAGCACCGGATTCTTCCATACCGATTCCTTGTCCTCAAATTCCATGTTCCACTTCCATCCTGCAGATTCAACCATCTTTTTCTCCTTTTTACAAATTTTCTGTTTGTATTACCTGTGAAGGGACGCAGATATTGATAGAATGAAACTCGAGTTTCAAATTTTCACGGCAGAGTTTCACTTTTTGAAACTCGAGGCAAAAAGTTTCAAATGCCGATTGCCGGGTTTCAAATTGCCGGAAAAAAGTTTCAAATGAGCAGAATCGAATTTCACTTTCCGTGGCTGAGTTTCACTTCGTAAAAGAGGTCATTTCCCTTGTTACCCTCATAAAGATGCGTATAGTCATTTATGAGCCCGAACAGCGACCAAAACATTTCGCTAATGCCGGAAGTGCTGCCATACAGTCTGAGCGCCTCATCTCCATTACCATATCCGCGATGATCCCCATAGGTTTTCACATCAATGATATAAACACCCTTGATCTTCGTTTCCGTGAAAGTGAAATTGCTCATCCTGTTCACCTCGTCTCAGTAGACATACTTATCATTCGCGACATTCATCAAGTGCTGACCATAAGGGGATTTACCGTACTTCGTGGCTGCCTCGATCAATTTTTCACGATCGATCCATTGATTCCTGTAGGCAATCTCTTCCGGCGCGGAGATTTTGATACCTTGTCTTTTTTCTACCATTTGGACAAAAGTTGTTGCTTCTACCAAACTATCCATCGTACCGGTATCCAGCCACGCGTATCCACGTCCGAGGAGGGTACCATGAAGGCACCTGGACTGGAGATACATATCATTCAACGTTGTGATCTCCAACTCTCCGCGCGTCGAAGGTTTTACTTGCTTTGCTTTTTCAGCAACGCCCTTTGGATAAAAATACAAGCCGGTAATGCAATAGTTGGACTTCGGATACTTCGGCTTCTCTTCTACTGATAGAATTTTCCCGTCCGGACCTATTTCCATGATTCCAAAGCGTTCGGGATCATGAACATAATAGCCGAAGATCGTTGCCAAACCTTTGGCGGCGTCAGCTGCCGCCTGTTTCAGTTTCTCGGTGAGTCCATTGCCATAGAAAATATTATCGCCAAGGATCATCGCGCATTCCTCACCGTCGATAAACTCTTCTCCAAGAATGAAAGCTTGAGCCAAACCATCCGGCGAAGGTTGTTCCTTGTACTGCAAAGAAATGCCAAATTGGCTGCCATTACCCAATAGTCTTTCGAACTTGGGAAGATCCTGCGGGGTAGAGATGATCAGAATATCTCTGATACCAGCCAACATCAAGGTACTGAGAGGATAGTAGATCATCGGTTTGTCATACACAGGAAGAAGCTGTTTGGAGGTCACCATGGTCAAAGGATACAGACGAGTTCCTGCGCCACCGGCTAAAACAATGCCTTTCATTGCTCTTTTCCTTTCTTAACAAAGGACTTGTTTTCGCGAGATTTTTGGGTGCGTCCGAATGGATATATGGTGAGGATATCAAAGTTTTTCCCATCGGCTTCCGGTTCCGGTCGGTAGACAGTATAAGGGTATTTCAACCCGAAGGACGCGTAGACAGCCTCCAATTCGTTGTCCTCCACCGTGCGCACGGTTTTCTCCGAGCCGTTCTTTTCGCAGTAAGTCCTGCCCCGCAGGATCCGGAAGCCGTTTTCCGTGCGAATATGGAACAGTTCTTCACGCGTGAAGGGGATCTTCGGATCCATAGCTACGAGCTTGAAGTAGGTCAGTGTTTCCAGCGATGACGGCTCCTCCCGGAAGGCATAGTTGGCGATCCATTCGCCCTTGATCTGTACAAGGAGCATCCAGCTGCCGTCCTCTCTTTTCTGGAGCAGATATGCCTCATTTCCGGACTTCTGTACAACCCCGTCCAGAAGCCGCAGTGGCTTCAACGAAGAGGAGAAGGAATCTCCTACATCCGAAAGCCACTTGTCACCGGCGTTGTCCTTCACGATCAGCCCGGAATGGCGGTACTCCGTGTTTTCCATGTGGGTGCGGTAATGATCCGCCATAACGGGATACGCTTCATATCCGAGACTGCACAGCACATCCCCGAGGAGAGTATTCAAGTCGTAGCATACACCGCCACGGCCGTTTTCCACAATCTGACGGTAGAGGCCTTCCTGAGTGATCGGTTCTTTTCTCAGATTCAGATAATCGATATTCTCGTAAGGAATATGTGTGACCTGCGCATGGAAAATCTTCTCGAGAAGTTCACCGTCCGCGATGATGTTCTCCGGCATCGTCAGTCCGATTCGTGCAAAATACCGTTCCAAACTTTTCTTTTCCATTGTAGCCTCCTCCTGTGTCACGGCTGTCAATCCGTCCCGTTACAGGGTTCTTCATACTGCAGACCAAACTGCGCGTACGCCCATGGGAGCTGTTCCTGCGGGCACTCATAGCTATAGACCTTGTCTCCGAAGTATTCCCGGTAGGAGTTGCCAACCATCGTCCTGCGTCCTTCCGGAGTGCCGATGGAAAAATTCCTTTTTACTTTTCCGGCAGGATCGTTTCCCGCGACTGTGAGTTCCTTGATTTTTGTGCCAATCTCCGGCACAATACCGGGATATTCCATGCGGAAGGAAGCATTTTCGCTGGGACCAATCAGGCACATTTTCCCGTCTCTTTCCTCAATTAGAAATTCCTCACCGTCCAGAACCTGCTTGAGTCCGGGAACAAAGCGGATCGGTTTCTTGTTTTTGAAGAAGACGGAATAGGCCGTCTCTGTCAGCCACTGTGTTCCCTCGCAGTCCGTCACGATCAGTGTTTTATGGATGTGGGAACGAAGTCTTTCCAGAAAAGAAACTGTTCCTATGGGCATGACTTCATAACCAAGCTCAGTCAGAAACCATTCGAACAGCGTCGCGATATCATGACAAATTCCACCTTTTTTCTCCAGTACGATCCGTCTGAAAAGATCCTCCGTATTGCAGGGAACGAACCTTTTTGTCAGAAACTGTGTATTCTCATAGGGAATGCTGATAATGTTGTGAAATGTGAGCTTTTCTAGCAGCGCGACATCAGGCACAACGTGTTCCGGCATTGTCAGCCCAATGCGTTCAAAATACTGACTTACCCTTGCTTCATCCATTTTAAACCTCATTCTCTGTTTCGCAGTCCAAACTGAGCATATGCCCAGGGCATGAGTTCGTCGGGACATTCATACTGATAAAGATCGCTTCCGAATGATTCACGGTAGAGCTTCCCGGTCAGTGTGCGGCGCCCCTGGGGAGTCACAATGGAGAAGACCTCCTTATGACACAACGCATTTTCCGAATATTTCATCATCGCGGTGAACTTGGAGTCATTCCTGTCTTCCACGGTGATGTCCGCATCCCGGGTCTGCAGAAAGTCCGTCCATGTTCCGGCTTTTCTTTCCTGCAGCAGAATTTTCTGTTCCGGATTCATTTTGAAGCGGAAACTGCTTTCGGAGGCGGACAGTTCCATCCCATCCGTGAGGCGAAGCGGTTCGAAGAATCTGGTGAAGGGGTTGGCAATATCACACCACCAGGTTTGTCCCTCACAGTCCTCAACGAGCAAGATCGCGTGATAATTCAGGTCTTCCGCCGGTCTGCCGCAGATCACCGTTGAAAAGCAGCGTACCCGGTAGCCTATAGCCGTCAGAAGTTCACCAAAAAGAGGATTCATATCGATGCACATTCCGCCTCTTTTCCGGACGATCACCTCGTGGAACTGCGTTTCAAAATCGGTTGACAAAATATGCCCGGTCAGGTAATCCGTGTTCTCATAAGGAATTATCATCACATGTTGACGATGAAGCGTCAGAAGCGTTTCCGCATCCGGGACAAGCCTGTCCGGCACCGTCATCGCGAGGCGGTCAAAATACATCCGTATTATTTCATGTTGATTCATAGCAGGTAGTTTTCCTTAACATCAAATCCCAGATCGTAAAGAAAATCAAGGTTGTATTCACAGCAGCCATCGTCCGTTACCGTGGCGCTGATGCGGTCGGTAAGTTTTGTCACGATTCTGGCACCCGCTGCCTTTTCCAGACTGTCCCCGGTGTGGGCGAAGGGAAGCTCCGGATTGTCGTCCCGGTATCCGAGACGGACAAAATCACGGAAGAGCCGACACTCGACGCGCAGGTTTCCGCTGCCAATATAGCCGGTCTCGGTCCGTTCGGCCAGCAGTTCCTCCACGCAGAGTTGGATCTTGCTGATTTTGCCGGCGCTGAAGCCCAGATTGGAAAGGATGGCGGGCACGGTTTTCACCGCCTGATCGATGATGTTTCGCCGCCGCATGGTTTCGAAGGAGAACACTTTGATGCCGTTTACGATATCCTCATCGATCTTTCTGGCGTCGAGGCGCCTTAACATCATTGCCAGAAGCGCACAGGAATCCAGCTTTCCGTTTGCCTTTAGCGGGAATGCATCAAAAATAAAGAAGTTCGTCGGCATCCGAAAACGCGGAATCGTTCCCGTCAGGGCCTTGCGAATGGAAACCTCGTTCAATTCCGTTCCCGGAGTGAGGGTGAGGCAGGCATGAATGTTTTCGCCGTAAAGCTCGTCCGGCGCACCGAAAACTTTCACTTCACGGACGCCGGAAACGGAATTGATCACGGCCTCGATTTCGCTGGGAATAATGTTTTCGCCGCCTTTGATGATGATATCCTTGATCCTTCCGGCAAGGTGAAGGAATCCGTCATCGTCCATGAAACCGATGTCCCCGGTGTGGAGGATCCCCGAGGCGTCGATTGCCTGTACTTCAGCGGCGGCGCCGTAGTATCCGAGCATGATGAATCCGTTATCCCGCAGTGTGACCTCTCCGATTTCTCCGCGGGGGCATTCCGCCCCTTCCGGGTTCATGATGATGACCTCTCTGTGCGGGAACGGTTTGCCGACGGTGTGTACCCTGATATCCATACTGTCTGACGGGCGGGTCATCGCAATGCAGGTATCAGATTCCGTCTGCCCGTAGCTGTTCAGAAGCACGGCGTTACCGAATCCCTTTTCCACCCGCATCAGCTGAATAGGAAGCAGCGGTGCTCCCCCCGCATAGATCCTTTTAATGAACGGATAACCCTGATCGGGGAATGCTTCGTCTTCCATGGTACGTACGATCACCGTCATGACCGCGGTAAGCGCATCCGGCTGGAATTCCCGCAGAAAACGATTGATCGTGTCGGCGGAAAATTTTTCCGGAAGGATCAGCTTGCCGCCATACAGGAGATGTGCCATTGCAATACCCAGACCGAAGATGTGGAACAGCGGCACTGCCATACAGAGGCTTTCTTCTTTCATTTCGGGAATGGCCTCAATATAGGCATCCGAGCCTGTGATGTTGCTTCTCTGGGACAATAATCCGCCCTTCGGGGAGCCTGTTGAACCGGAGGTGAACACCACGAAGGCTGGATCCGCGTATGCGGACCCACCGGTTGAAACGGGGGTGAACGTCTCCTTCTCGGCAAAGGAAAACGTGCGGATATCCACCCGTTTCCCGGCATCCGGCTGAATGCGTTCCACACAGGACGCGTCCTTTTCCAACGCGCCGAAATTTCCGTGGAGAAAAACTTTGGAGTCCATCTGCGTCATCAGTGCCCTGATCTCATTTTCCGGCAGAGAGTAATTCATCAGCACAGCCACGGCGCCGAAACAGGTGATGCCGAAAAAGGCTCTGAGCCAAGAGCAGGAGTTATAGGCGCATAAGGTGACTTTGTCTCCGGGCTTCACGCCCATTCCAGTCAGAATATCTCTGTAGCTGAGGATGGCGGAGAGCAGGTCGGAATAGCGCACCGTTTCCTCTCTGTCACAAACCACCGTGATGTCGCCGTATTTTTCCTTGGCTTCTGTCAGGCGTTCATAGTAACCCTTCATACACGGTCCTTTCCTGTGAGTTTTTTCACAGCTTTCATAAAGCATCCGTAGAATTCACGGATCCTGTTTGGGGAATACATTCCTTCAGGATATGTGCAGTAAAATCCCAGTTTGTCGGAAGCGTTTCGCCCGACGATGCCTACGATCACAAGGCAGTTTGGCTGGTTTGCCGGCTTGGGGCAGAGATAGACGTCGCTGCAAAGCTCGGAAAAATGACCAATATTCATCGTACCGTTGCGATAGTTGAACATCACTGTATTTCCCAGTACGCTTCTGTTTTCCAGCATGTATGGGAAGCTGCAGTGAGCCGTGCCGAAATTGAGCTGTTCCAGCACATCGTCCATCATTTCTTCGGAGCTTCTTCCTTCCGCGCAGTTGAGAATGACCGGGACAGGGGTGACGTAGCAGTTGACGGAGTCATTCTTCAAGAAAGAGTCTCTGCCGTGATAGTTGGAATAGACCATAGCCGCGTCCTCGCCGTTCATCTCTGCTACAGCCATGGCACATGCTATGAGGAACATGCGGCTGGAATATCCGCTCGATCTCTGCAACGCGTCAGGCACATAGAATACTCCCGTTCCTGTCTCCGGTCCGAGAAGATCCTGCTTCAAGATACCTCTGCCGCTGAAGTTCTCTTTTTTTCTCACGGCTGTCAGATGCTCGTGGGTTGCTTTCGCTGTTTCTTTACTACGGGCTTTCTTTTCATCCTGCAGGATCAGATAGAGATAGTCTGCCGGCAGATCCTTATCGCTGTCAAGATAGCATTCTGCCACCTCGCGCACGAAGACGGACAGCGACATCTCATCCGCGATCAGATGATGGAAATCGCAAAAAAAGTAACTCCGGGACGGTGTTGCGATGATACTGCAGCGATAAAGGCTTCCGGAAAGTGGATCCATCGGCGTGACGAGGGAGGGTTTTGCCGCGGCGAAATCTTCATCCGTCATGTTGACGGTTTCGACCGGAGTGAACAGACTTTCATCATAATACTGCAAGACTTTGCCGGTGGTGTCTCTCCGGAACCCGGAAAGGAATGCCGGATGATTCCTGAGCACTTTCTCCGCCGCTGCGCGGAGCCGCCCGGTATCAACCTCGGGGCGCAGTGTGAAGATCATTGCCACATGATAGGTGATGACGCGCGGACTTTTCTGATTCAGCGCCATCTCCAGCTGGAACAACTGACCCGCAGTAAGCTCAGCCGGCTCTTTCTCCGCATCGGCGTTTTCAAGGCGCATTTCTTCTGCGATTTTCGCTTTTTTATACCCGAACCGGGCGGCAAGACTTCTGGCTGTGCGGCATTCGTAAAGTTCGTTCACGGTGATGAAGCGGCCCGCCTCGGCACAGGCGGTGATCATACGGATTGCGCTGAGTGAGTCGCCGCCGATCAGGAAGAAGTCCTCGTCTGCTCCGATTTTTTCAAGGCCGAGCGCCTCCGCCATGGCGCCGCAGAACAATTTTTCAGTTTCATTTTCCGGCTCCGCGTAGGCATTGCGGAATTTCCGAATGTCTGGCGCCGGAAGCATTTTTCTGGAGAGCTTGCCGTTGGCGTTCAGTGGAAATGACTTGAGCGCAATATAATAGGTGGGGATCATATAGCTGGGAAGACACTTCGAAAGGATTTTTCTCACCTCTGCCGGATCATCCAGCACAGGATTTTTTTCACTCTCCAGATAGTAGAGAACCAAAAAGGCGCGATCTTCCGCGGTAAAGCTTTTCGCTACCGGATGCTCGATGCCCAGCGTTTTTCTGACCATCAGTTCGATCTCCAATGGCTCCACACGGTTCCCGTTGATCTTCACCATGTCATCCAGTCGGCCGCGGATCACAAGGTTTCCGTTTGCATCTATATACCCCAGATCTCTCGAATGAAAGATCCCGTATCCGCGCACAGCCTCATTCAGCTCAGGAAGGCCCAGATATCCGCGGAAATAGGGGTTGTCAAAGCACACCTCTCCATTGTCTCCTTGGGGAACGGTATTTCCGTTTTCATCCAGGATCAGGACCCGGAGGCCGAAATTGTTTTTGCCTACAATCGCCCGGTCATGAGCTTTGTCCAGAAGGAACGAGGAGACCATGAAGCAGGTCTCGCTCATGCCATAGTAGGCGTAGATGTCGATGCCCTCCTTGTAAATCCCTGTAGCAGGTTCCCCGGCGGCTATGATCTTCCGGACACTGTGATAGCCTCCTTTGTATGTACGCAGGAAGGACGGAGAAAGATAGATCTCCTCGATCTTTTCCGTCTTAAGGAATTCCTCAAAACGCACAAGGTTCTTCACCGTATCGTAAGACATGATGAAGATCGGGTCTGCCGCATACAGCTTCGGCAACGGCAGCACAAAGGCCGCAGCGAAGTTGAAAGGAAAGATCATCGCGAAGTTCCGTGGGCTTTCCTCATGCAGATCCGGAACATCCGCGTACCAGCTGTCCAGACAGACATCCAGCTTGCCGTATTCATGGATCATGGTCTTCGGCTTGCCGGTGGTGCCGGAAGTACTGAAAGAGAAACATGCGTCATGAGGATCGGTGCTTTCGTATCCGGAAAGAGGCGGAAGCGCCATGGCCTCTTCATACGCGGAAAGGTCCAGTATGAGACGGATCTGCAGGTCCTCACAGATTGCCCGGATCCTGTCCTCCGGATAGGTATCCTCCATGAAAACGAAGGCGGCTCCGGCGCGAAGAACACCGAGCATGGCGATGAACATCCGGGGGCTTCTCGGAAGAAGCAGCATGATGAAATCCTCCCGGCCGAGCCCTTTCTCTCTGAGAGCGGCATAGATCCTGCCGGAACGGTCCCACAGTTCCGCGCAGGTGACCGGTTCCTCAAGAAAGTCAAGCGCCAACGCCAGCCGGTCTGGGTATTTTTCGGCATTCTGTTTCATTTTTTCTACAAAATATGTATTCATCCGTTTCCTCCGTGCCCGTCTTCAGTTTTCCGCCATAAGAAAACCGACAGCCTTCATGAAGCAATCGCCAAGGTGTCGGACTGTTTCCGGCAGATACATTCCCTTTGGGTAGTTGCAGTAGAAGTCCGGATTTTTCATGTCCTCGCGGTCAAGTACGCCGATGTTGAAAAGACAGTTGGGGCTGTTCTTGTCGCGCTGAAGCATAAAAACAGACTCCGCAAGGCTCCTGAAATCGCCGAAATCCATCGTCCCGTACTGATAGTTGAAAATCACGGTCCGGTCAAGCGGCAGTCCGCTCTTCGTGATGGGGGAGCAGCCGGTATGCAGCATGCCGTGATCCAGCTGTTTCCGCACTTCCGCAAGAAGTTCCTTTGCCTTTTTTTCCCGGATCTTTGTGAGTGTGACAGGCAGCAGGACTGTGAAACATCCCGCTGCGTCCTTTCTGGCTTGCCTGTCTCTGCCGTTATATGTCGCATAAACGAGCGCACTGTCACACCCATTTATCTCCGCCATCGCTATGAGGCTTGCTGTGAGAAACACCTCGGCAGATCCTTTTTCAGATTTGGGAAGCGCATCCGGGAGATAGTACATTTCGCTTCCAGAATCGGGGCCCGGAAGATCCGGCCGCAGCATCGCGGCGTTCTTGTCCGGAAGGATCTCCACCGGATTCCAAAGGGTTTCTTTCTCATAGACGGCTTTAGCCGCCTCCGCTTCGCACAGTGAATAATACAGGTCCGGCGGAAGCTCAGCTTCGGGATCCCGATAGCATAAGGCGATCTGGCGCAGCAGCATGCTGTTTGAAGTGCCATCTCCTATGATATGGTGAACGGAAAACAGAAACACATTCTTTTCCGGCGTATGGATGATCCTGGCGCAGTAAAGTCTGTCCTTCAGAAGGTCCACCGGTTTAAGAAATTTCCCACGCTCGCGCTCCAGTTCTCCGGCGGACATTTCTTCAATCACTGCGGGATGAAACATCGTTTCATCATAATACTGTACCACGCTTCCGTCCGCTTCCCGCAGGAAGCCCGAAAGGAGCGCCGGATGGTGGAAGATGACTCTGTTAACTGCGTTCTTCAGGCGTTCCAGGTCGGTATCCTTTTTCAGAATGGCAAAAACCGGTACGCAGATGGAAGGATGGTTCGGATACGTTTCAAACAGCTTCCAGTAAATCCGCTGACCGGCAAGCAAACGCTGCGGTTTTTTTCTCGCCAGGTCTTCCGTCAGGGTACGCTCTTCCCGGGACGTCCTTCTTCTGCCGGATATTTTCTGCGCAAGAGCGGCCGCCGTTCTTTCTTCCAGCAGATCCTCCACCGTGATGTCGCAGCCCTGTTCGGAGCAGGCGGTGATCATCAGGATCGCTGAAAGGGAATCGCCTCCGGCTTCGTAGAAATCGTCATCCGGCCCTATTTTTGTACCCGGCAGGACCGATTCCATTACGCGGCAAAGCAATTCCTCCACCCCGTCAGATGGCTTTCTTCGGTATTTCCCGCCTTCCGCTGCTACTGCCGGTTCCGGCAACATACTTCGGGACAGTTTTCCGTTCGCGTTCAGCGGCATGGATTCAATGGGAACAAAATACGATGGAATCATATAGGAGGGAAGCTTTTCCGAAAACCTGCGTCTTGCCAGCGCGGGATCTCGGAAGATGCAGGCTTTATCTGCCTCCTTTTCCAGATAGTACAGTGCCACATAAGACCGTTGGCTGCTGATGAACCCCTTTGCCGCCAGGTTTCCGATGCCCGAGATTTCTCTCGCAACTGCTTCGATCTCTCCCGGCTCGATCCTGTTTCCATTGATCTTTATCATATCGTCCATACGTCCTTTGATAAAGACATCGCCGTTTTCGCTCCGATATCCGAGATCGCCAGAGTGGAAGAGACCGTCACGGAACACCTCACGTGTTTTTTCAGGCATGTTGATATAGCCGCGGAAATAGGGATCCGGGAAGCAGATTTCACCTGTTTCCCCGTCCTGCGCAGGCGTTCCGTCCTCCCTGAGAATGCGGATGTTTTTGCCTGTATCCGCTGTGGCGATCAGTGCGTCCGTGCTCTCCTGCTCCAGCACATATTTGGAAACGCAGTACAGAGATTCTGTCATGGCATAATGAACCGTGATTGCATGGCCCGGGACGGACAAACGGGAGGCCGGTTCCGATCCTGTCATGATCGACCGGACATACGGAAAGCCTTCGGTGTAGACTCTCAGTACAGAAGGGGAAAGAAACAATCTGGTGATTCTTTCCTTTTCCAGAAGCTCGCGGAGCCGTTTGAAGTTTTTGGACACATGATAGGACAGGATATAAAGCGTATTCGCTGTGTAAAGCTCTGGCAGACCGTGGATCACCGTGGCAGAAAAGTTAAAAGGCGGAACGAAAGCAAATCTGTCGCAGCAGTCAAAATCCACCCTATCCTCATCCGTCACCGTTCCGGCGATACCCATGTCGATTTTTCCGTATTCATGGAGGATTCCCTTCGGTTTTCCGGTAGTACCGGAAGTGTAAAAGATCATTCCTGCATCATGCGGATAAAACGGCTCTCTGCCGGGAAGGGATGGGCTCTGCTGTGCCTTTTCATAGAAGTCCCGGTCGATTACGAACCGGACGCCGCAGTCCGCCTTCATATACATGAGACGTTCTTCGGGACAGGTGTCTTCCACGAGAGTCACCGCGGCTCCTGCGCGGAGCACTCCCAGAAGCGCGACGATCATCATCGGATGTCTGGGAAGCAGAACCATGACAATGTCCTCCCGCCCGATTCCATGCTTCTTCAGGGCATCATATATTCTGCCCGATCGGATCCATAGTTCGGAATATGTGATCGCCGCTTCTCCGAAATCCAGTGTAACGGCTGTACGTTCAGGATATTTTTCGGCATTCTGTTCCAGTTTATCCACAAAATATGTTCTCATCTTCACACCCGTTTGAATATTGTCATTCTGCTCTGTTGTATCACTGTTTGCGAATCGCGTTATCGGAGAAATTCGACTGTCTCAGCAATTTTGATAAAGATAAACATGCTCATACGCTCCGCCGTTAAAGCCAACGGCAAGATCATATCCGTTACATGCCCCGGAGCAAATGAAAGCGGTGCAGCGTGACAGCATGTAGAGTGCGTAGAAATAGTTTACCGTACTTTCTGCCACACTGCCCTCATAATCGGCGGCACTCTCCTTTTCGAGTTCGGCGAGAAGCTTTTTGCCGTCAAGGTCAGCCACAGAATGCCGTTCCTGAGCGATCACCTTTACATCATCGCCGAATGCTTCCCGCATTTCGGCAAGTATATCCCGATCTTCGGTGGCAAGAAAGATCCCGTCATATCCGTAGCTGTCCATCCACTCGCGGATCATGGGGATCATGTCTGATACGTCCGCCATTTTTCGCGGGCCATCCTTATGGACAACTTTATAGTCTGTTCCGCGGATAAGTACGCCGAGCAGCCTCTTTTCGCCAATCACAGCGTCAGCATATTCCTTCATATCCGAGAGAAACGTCTCCGAGAGAATCGAAAGCCCCAGCTCAGGCTTGACCCAGTCCAGAAACATGGTGGAGGAAAGTGTTGACATTTCCGGAAAATACACTGTGTTGGCGCTTCCGGCTTCCGGCACCGTGAGATGAAGATTGAAATACTTTTCCAAAAAAGCGGTGTTAAAATGTCCTACGGTTTTCCCCATTACCACAGGAGTAAGGCCTATGCGGGAAACGGCCTTTCCGAACCGGTACAGATTGTTGAGAACGCTCCCGATTCCGGCGCCGTCGTCGATTTTGAGCTCGGCATAGGAATATCCGTCGAGATCGAGCACACCCTGCCCCTGCAGAAAAAAGACATTGTGGAATGCACAGACAGGACCGATCCTGTGAAAGCTCACATCAAAAACAAGATCCGTGGACAGATCGCCGATGACAAGCACGTCCTTTCTTCGCGGAATCTCTTTCCCGTCAAAAACAGGAACGCGTTCACCGAGGAACCAGCGGATCCGCTCATCCAGTGAAAAAACCGCGAGGCATGTGTCGCGCAGCAGCACTTCAGCAAGTGCCACAGTGTACTCGTTCACGGAGGTAATATATACTGTTCTGAAAACGCGGAAAAAATCCAGATACAGGCTGCTTCTCCTATCTACCGAATAGGTACGGTATTCCGGATAGCAGGACTCGTCTTTCCAGCGGCTCCGGATGAAATCGGGGCGATAGTCGGAATTTCTGACATGCACGAGGTCATAGCCCTCGCCATCAGGCATAAGGACATGGATCCGCTCCGCCCAACACTGACGCGCCAGCGTGAACACCTCGGGGCTATGCGGCAGAACCGGGCATGTTGAATGATCCTTTTCACAAATCAGATACATAAACTACTCTTTCTTACTAGTCGATGGAACCGGTAATCAGTTCAATATTCGGAAGCAGTTTCCGCTTTGTCACAGCGACATTTTCCATCAGCACGCGTTCGGAGAAGACCCGCTTGTCCGCTGGGGAGAGACCCTGGCGAAGAACGGCAAAAGCCATGATCCCCTGCCGGACGGTATTTTGCCTTTCCTGTGAGAATCCGGAAAAATAAAGGGAAAAAACATCGTCCCACAGCCTGAGCATGATACATGGATCAACCGTGAAGAATTTTCTGGCATAGGAGGGATTTACCGAAGGAATGATGAAGTGGGTGTTGGCAATCATAGCGAAGTCGAAAACAGGATGGCCGATACAGGTGTCCCCGTGATCCACAAAACACAGTTGCCCATTCCTCACAAGGATGTTCTTCGGGTGATAATCTCCCTGCAGGAGCGTATCCCTGGCCGGAACAGAGCGAACGAGCCGCTCCATTTTCTTCAGTTCTTCCGGCGTGTACCATGACGTTCCGGAAAGAGCGTCGATCTTTTCCAAATATGTGTCCGCGGCAGAGGTGAAATCCTCGGAGGAGGCTTTCGTTTCATGAAAATGCCTGAGTTCCCGGACATATTCGGGAAGGATCCGGTCATAGCAGCTGTTCTGTCCGTTAAGGAGCTCCGCCAGACTGCTTCCGTTCACAAACTCACTGCGGATGCCGATCCTGTCGCCGTCCTTTACCATACCGAAAGATTCCGGAACCCGGATACCGAGCCGCCGCAGGTTTTCCGCCATACGGCTTTCCTGCCGAATTTCGTCAAAAGAGTACTCCGGATTGAAGATCTTGCATGCGGTGCCGTCCGGCAGCAGATAAACAGTTGAGGTGGCACCGTAGCCGATTTTCGGACATCCGTCCGTAATAACATGAGGGAGAGAATTACTGTCTGTGCGCATCCTCGGCTCTCCTCCTTGCCTCCGCTGCGATTGTGAGCGAATCCGGTTTTCCGTTGGAAAGGACGGGAAACTCGCTGAAAATGAAGAAATAGGACGGGATCTTGAAGGCGGCGATCTTCTCGGCAAGGGCTGATCTTGCCTTTCTTTCATCGAATTCCGCTTCAGGCTTCAATATGATGCAGGCGGCGACTTCCTCCCCGTAGAAATCACTGGGCACTCCAACCACTTTGACATCCGAAATGCCCGGGAGCACACTCACAGCCTGTGCAACATCCATAGGCATGATGTTCTCGCCGCCGCGGATGATGAGCTCCTTGAGTCTGCCGTCCAGATGAAGATATCCGTCCTCCCTCAGAAAACCGAGGTCTCCTGTGTGGAGCCAGCCGTCCATGTCGATCGACTGGCTGTCGATATCGGCCTTGTAATAGCCTGCCATCAGATTATAGCCTCGGATGAGGATCTCACCGGTCTCGCCGCAGGCGCATTCGTGACCGTCTGAAACGGAGACGATCTTCATTTCGATATGCTCCATGGGCTTTCCGACGGTATTGGTGATATGCTCGCCGATGTCGTCGTACTCGGTGATGGTAACCGGTGCCATCTCGCTCAGACCGTAGGAAGAAAGAAAATGGTTTTCGGGAAGCTTTTTCCGGAAAAGGGCAAGCTGCGCTCCGGTGGCGGCGGCTCCGGAAAGAATCGTGCACCGCAGGGAGGCAAGCCTCTCCGGCCGGAATTCCTTGTTCGAGAGGATGGCAAGGAACATGGTGGGCACTGCGTGGAACACAGTGCACCGATTATTTTCAATGGTTTCCATCAAAGTGGACATGTGCAGATCCTTCGGCAGAACCAGAAGGGAATCGGCAAAGGCCCCGGCAAAAAGCCCGGCGACAAGCCCGAAAACATGGAAAAGAGGAAGAATGTTACAGGAGATGGAAGTCTCTGTCAGGTTCTGACTTCTTTTGCTGATTTCGGCAGCGTTCAGAACATTGTAAGCGGACAGGATAACCCCTTTCGGCTTTCCTGTGGAACCGGAGGTGAATAACATGAGACATGGATCATCGGCCTCTACTGTGCAGGAATAATATCCGGCAGGGCACACGGCACCGTCCGCCACCCATTGACGCGTCGGCATATCTTCAAAAAAGAAGAACCCTTTAAGCTTGGCGGCAGCGGATCGGATTTCCCGGGAAAGGGCATCCTTCTTCGGCTTATAAGGAAGATTTCCGATGCACATAAATTCGACATCACCCGCGCCGATGTGTGCGATGATCTCGGAGGGCTTCAGGTTGAAGTTCATAAGAACGGCAAGTGCTCCGAGCTTCTCAACGGCGTAGAGGCATAAAATGAAATTCACAGAGTTCAGTCCTGCAATACCCACATGACTGCCCTTGCGTACACCCATCCGGTGCAGATGATCTGCCATCGCGGAGGAACCAAGGTCAATATCCTCCCAAGTCCAATCTTTTTCGCAATCGCGAAGAATGGCTCTGTTTCCGCGGGCAGCTACCTTTTCCCTTATAAAGTCACGGATTGACAGATGGACAAAATTTGCGTGATTGCCCTGCTCAACAGGAAGGATCGCGTCAAATCCGGAAATCCTGAAAATATCCATGACGCTGTCGCTGACGGAGACAATCTTCATTCGGTCATCCCGGAATCGTTTTCTCGCGATCAGCAGCTCACGCAGTCCGGCAGAAGATATATAGAGGGTATTCCCAAGATCAATCACAAGCTGCGCGGTGTCATCGGGAACAGAGCTAAGAACCCTGTGCAGCTCCGGCGCGGTGCTGGTATCCAGACGGCCGTCAACGGTTACCTTCACACCGCTATTAATTTTTTCCGAAAAAATCATAGATCTTCCTATCCTTTCAATTTGTTATCTTATTATCAAGTAGCGAATCTCCAGGGGGACCTTGAACAAATCACCGATATCCTCTTAATTCTCTGCCCGAGCGGCATTCTTTCAGATTTCAGCGTCGATTTCGAGTAAAAACGCCCAGGTTTCTCCACACAGTTCTTCTATTCCACGGTGCTTTTATAATCAGCAATGTCGGAAAAAGCCTTAAAATCAATACACTCAGACATAATAGAATTATACATCAAACGGTGTCAAAAGTCTACATTCGTTACAATTGTGATTGTGTCAAGTAGTTACGGAGAAAAGGTCAAGAAATAAGCTGGGCAATAGATTGTAAGGAACCCACAGACTTACGACGGAGATAGATGCCATTGATTTTTCCAAGGTCAGAGCGTTCATGCACAAAGATGCTCCAATCGTGTTTAACTTTCAGTACATCTTCAGCTTGCTTTATTGCATAGTCTCTGTAAATAGCATAACCATCTTCGTAAAAGTCAGATTTTGCCTGACTATTTACATGAATCCTGACATCATCACCTGTAATTTGCCCCCATTCTTTTTATAAACAACCAGCATAGTCATTCTGTTAAGTCCGTCTTTGCTCCATGCTATCGGATTCCGGCTGAGCCGGTCAGACAATACATGACTGACTAAAGACTCTGTACAGCTGCCGCAGGTTTCTTTGCTCATACGTGCAACAATAGCTTTCCAATGATGAGAACAATAGCTGACGAAGTCCCTGGCCTTATTCTGCGCATCCTCAGTAGTCTGTTTAGCATAGATGCTTTCACAATATCGTTTGAAATCACTGTAACCTTATCTTTTAACGATAACCCCACAATTTAACGATAACCCCAATGATTTAACGATTACTCCTATGATTTAACGATAGCCCCTATAATTTAACGATAGCAGGGACCTATCGTTAAAAGATAGCCGGGGAAACGGTATCCGGCACAGATTTTCACTCAAAACAGCACTGATTTTCAGTCTCTTCCACAACAGAAAAAGCCCGGAAAGCCTTATATTTCAAGGACACTGAAAAAGGAGCGCTTTTCATCAGGAGAAGCACTTCTTTTTCTATTA
>CALGBY010000143.1 GCA_937886445.1 uncultured Clostridia bacterium
ATTTTTCGGAAGCTTTCTGCCGCTTCGCGTTAATATTTGGGTTGACAAAGGGGAGAAGTCAGATTATCATTCAATTGGTTAAGTCTTTTAATCAAACAAGGAGGATATAGACTTGAATTACGACCTTAAGGAAATATGCAAGGATATCCGCTGCGATATCATGACCTGCATCGGTCATCTCGGCGTCGGGCATATCGGCGGCTGTCTGTCGGTTGTCGAGCTGCTTGCCGTGCTTTATTTCGAAGAGATGAATATCGATCCGGCACAGCCTAAAATGCCCGGGAGGGACAGATTCATCTGCTCCAAGGGACATGCCGGCCCCGCCGTATATGCGGCGTTAGCGAACCGCGGATATTTTGACAAGGAGCTGCTGTTAACGCTGAATCAGGGCGGCACCAGCCTGCCCAGCCACTGCGACATGAACCGCACCGTCGGGATCGACATGACGACCGGCTCTCTCGGTCAGGGCTTCAGCTGCGCAGTCGGCGTGGCGCTCGGCTCAAAGCTCGACGAAGATCAGGCGACGATCTATGCCCTGATCGGCGACGGCGAGTCTCAGGAGGGGCAGATCTGGGAGGCGGCCATGTTTGCTGCCGCAAAGAAGCTGGATAACCTGATTGCGTTTACCGATTACAACAAGCTCCAGATCGACGGTCCTGTCGCGCAGGTCAACGGCATCGAGCCGCTTTCCGCAAAGTGGGAGGCGTTCGGCTGGAACGTGATCGACGTAAAGGACGGAAACGATGTGTCTCAGGTCTCCGCAGCCGTCAAAGCCGCCAAGGCAGACCGAGGCTCGGGCAGACCGACGATGGTCATCCTGAATACCCTGAAGGGCTGCGGCGTTTCCTTTGTCGAGGCAATGGGCGCGGCCAACCACAACACCAACATCAGCGAGGATGACGCGAAACGCGCCATTTCGGAAATCAGAGGAGAGTGATCATATGGAAATGAGAGCTGTTTACGCCGAGTTCCTTGCCAGGGCCATGAGCGAGGACCGGCATGTCTGCGTCCTTGACGCCGATCTTTCCAAGGCAAGCGGTACCCGGGATCTTTATGAGCGTTTCCCGAACCAGATGTTTGACTGCGGCGTGGCCGAGCAGAACATGGCGTCCATCGCGGCAGGGCTTGCCAGCTACGGCTATAAGCCTTATATCGAAAGCTTCACCCCCTTTGCCACGCGCCGCATCTGCGACCAGATCGCGATCTCCATTGCCTATGCCGGCAGCAACGTGAAGATCGTCGGGACCGACCCGGGGATCTCCGCAGAGTTAAACGGGGGAACGCATATGAGCATGGAGGACATCGGTGTCCTTCGTTCTATCCCCGGTGTGGTCATCTTCGAGCCTGTGGATGAGGTCCAGCTTCGGGCCGCCCTGCCGGTCATCCATGCCTATGACGGCTGCGTTTATATTCGCCTTTTCCGTAAGACTTCGCCGGTCGTATTCGGCGAGGATTATCGATTTGACCTTTTCAAGGCGGATACGCTCCGCGAGGGAAAGGATGTTACGGTGTTCGTGTCCGGCTTCCTGACGGCTGATGCCATGGAGGCGGCCAAGAAGCTCGAGTCCGAGGGCATAAGTGCGGAGGTCATCAACGTCCACACCATCAAGCCCATTGACCGGGAGACAGTGATCGCCTCCGCCCGCAAGACGGGGACCGTCGTTACGGTCGAGAACCACAATGTCATCGGCGGCCTGCATTCTGCCGTCCTTGAGGCGCTTGCGGAGGAGAAGATCCCGGCCTGTGCCGTCGGCGTGCAGGACCGCTTCGGCGAGGTCGGCAAGATGCCTTATCTCCGCAGCGTTCTCGGAATGAATGTCGAAGATATCGCCGCCGCCGTCAAAAAGGCCGTATTACTGAAATAAAAAAGGAGAGTCATCATGAAAATCGCAATTGGCAGTGATAAATCGGGCTTCGTCGTAAAGGAAGCCGTCAAAGCCTTTCTCGCCGAGCAGGGCGCTGATTTTGCGGACCTTGGCACAACGGATCCGGAGCACGTCCATCCTTACTACGAAGTGGCAGGAACGGTCGCTCCCCTGGTGCAGAGCGGCGAATATGACCGCGCGATCCTGATCTGCGGCACCGGCGCAGGCATGAATATCGTTTCCAACAAGTTCAAGGGCGTTCACGCCGTTGCCTGTGAAGGCGTTTATTCCGCCAAAATGGCCCGGGCCATCAACAATGCCAACGTGCTGTGCATGGGCGGTTGGATCGTCGGCCCCGAAATGGCGATCGAGATGGTCAAGGCCTTCCTGAACACCGAATGGTGCCAGGATCTTGAGGACTGGCGCAAGGAGAACATGAAAAAGTTCAGCGTTCAGGTCAAAGCCATCGAGGATAACGTTTATGGTAAATGAGTTTGTTTACGCCCAGCCGGTAAAGATCTACTTCGGCTCCGGCAGCTTCGGCAGGCTCGGCGAGGTGCTTGACAGCCTTGCGGTAAAAAAGGCGGTCCTTGTTTGCGGAAAGCATTTTGAAAAGCAGGCAGAGGCGCTGTCCGAAGAGGAAAAGCGGATCTGCGCGGTCTTTTCCGGCGTCGAACGTGCTTCTGACAGAGCCCGTAACCTGGAAGAGAGCTTTCGGAATGTCGATTTTGCCGCGGAGTATCCCTTTGAAGACGCTGATGCGGCCCCGGCGGCGGCTGTTGAAAGCACCTTACCGGAGAGATACCGTGCCGCGGCAGGCAGGCTGACCGGCTTTATTGATGACTGCTGCGGGAAATACAATGTGATCTCTCCGTTCTATTTCTATCTGTACGGTAAAACGGCGGACACCCTCGGAAAGGCTTATACCGATGACGCGGAGACGCCTGTGATCAGGCTGGAAAACGGCTATCTTACCTATGCGTATCGCTATGAGCAGGGAACGGAGGATCTTTCATGGATCCCGGAGTTCAGCGCGTGGCTGAAGGAAAGGGGCATTTTCTTTTTGCCTGTGATCCCTGCCGATAAATCGGATGGCAGATACGCTGTTTATCCCAAAGGATATCCGTTTGGATATGCCGGACAGGAAAACGGATACCTCAAATTTCTTGATGACAGCGGGATACCGTATCTGGATCCCGAAAAAACGCTCCTTTCTCAGAACGGGGATTTCTACTACTGGTTCTACCGGTCCGATCATCACTGGAATGTGCATGCCGGCTTCTCGGTCGCTTCGGCAGCGGCCGAAAAGCTGAAAACGGAATCCGGCCTGCCGGTGGATACCGGCGTGCTTGACAGAACGCGCTTTGACATGGTCACCTATGAAAATGCGCTTCTCGGCAGCCAGGGGAAAAAGACCACGCACGGATATATTCCGCCTGAGGACTTTGAGGTGTACTATCCGCTCTTTGATACGGCGTTTTCCGTGGAGATCCCCACGAGAATGATCGACCGGACGGGCGCCTTTGAGGATACGCTGATCAAATCCGAGGCCCTGACGGCCGGCGATTATTACATGAACAGTACCTATACGGCGTTTTTGTACGGGGATGTGCCGCTCGTGAGGATCCATAACCTGAACTGCGATAACGGCACACGGGTGCTGATGCTCAAAACCTCGGAAGCGGATGTTGTGGATACATATCTTGCCTTTACCGTAGAATACCTTGATATCATTGACCCCCGGCATTTCGGCGGAAGCATAAAGACCTTTATTGAAAGAACGCGTCCGGACGCTGTGCTGATGTGTGCTTATCCCTCCGCGATAACGGAAAACGGGACGCGGGATATCAAATAGCCTTTCAGGGGTGTGCCATGAGTATTGTTTCACTGCCTTTTCTGTTTTTGTTCCTTCCGCTGTCTGTTCTCATATATCATCTGATACCGGCGGGAAAAAACCTGTTTTACAGAAATATTTTCCTCGTCGCGGTCAGCCTGTTCTTTTACGCGTGGGGAGAGCCGCTTTATGTTTTTCTGCTGCTGTTCCTCATGCTTTTTGTCCATATCGCGGGAAAAATGATCGATAAAAAGCGGGGCACGGCGGCCGCAAAAGTCATCATAGCGGTCACGGCCGTGCTGGGCATCGGCGTGATCCTGTTTTTCCGGGATATCAACAGCTGGCTTTCTGTGCTCGGCAGGCTGATCCGTCACAGCTTTGCCCCGAGGCCGGAGGGTGTACCGCTGGGAATGGCCTTTTTCGTTTTCTTTGCCGTTTCGTATGTTGTGGATATCAACCGTGGAAAATGTCATTCTCCGAAAAGCTTTCTGCATACCGCCCTGTATCTTTCGGCGTTTTTCAAAGTGACTCAGGGCCCGATCATTGAGTATCATCAGTTTCAGAGCCAGATAGAGAACCGCCCGATCGACCGCGACAAAATATACAGAGGCACCAGAAGATTTCTTGCCGGGCTGGCGAAAAAAGCGATCATTGCTTCAAGCCTCAGCGGGATCGCGACATGGATCTTTTCGGGCGGGAGCGGTGAATGGTCGGTCGCGAGCGCCTGGATCGTATGCATCGCGTGTCTTGTGGATACCTATATCGATTTCTCGGCCTATTCCGATATGGCCTGCGGCCTGGCGCTTCTTTTCGGCTTCACACTTCCCGAAAACTTCAATTATCCGTACATCTCGCGCTCTGTAACGGAATACTGGCAGCGGTGGCATATGACGCTGATCCAGTGGTTCCGGGATTATCTGTATTATCCCATCACGCTCGGGCCGTCTGTCCGCTTCCGCAAGTTCCTGCTCAGGCACGGCGCGAAGAAGAAAACGGCGAAAATTCTCCAGAATGTGTTCGTGCCCGCCTGTGTATGGATACCCACTGCCCTCTGGCACGGCACAAACCTGAATTATCTGCTGTGGGGAATATTGAACTGCGCCGTATGCATTATTGAAATGAACAGAAAGCCGTTACAGAGGACCGGCTCCAAAAGCAGGCTCGGCCGGCTGTACACGCTCGTTTTTCTCATGCTGATGATGCCGCTCATGTTTTTTGATGACATCGGCCCTTCGCTGACCTATTACGGCGCGATGTTCGGAATAGGGCACCCCGCGTTTTTTGATGATATGACGCTGTTCATTTTGAAAGAGTACGGTGTATTTATTCTGGCTGGGCTGCTCCTCTGCTTCCCTGTCCGGGAAAAAATCGCCGGCTGCTTGAGAAACAGATTGGGCGATACCGCGACCGGCATCATCGAAGACACGGCGCTGCTCCTCCTGTCTGTTCTGTCTGTCGCGTTTGTGATCAAAACCGGCTCTTCGTTCTTTATCTATCAGATGTTCTGAACCGGCTGAGAGGAAGATCATATGAGATTGGGATCTGTTGAGGAATGCCTGTTTGTCCACGCGTCCGAAACGCCGGATAAGACCGCGGTGATTGCCGGGGGGCGGGAAACGAGCTACCGGGCTTTGTATGAAATGGCCTTCAGATACTGCGGGTATCTGAAAAGATCGGGCGTTTCAAAGGGCGATATCGTTGCCGCGAGAGCCGCGCAGGATCTGAATTATGTGGTTACATGGCTTGCCGTACACATGGCCGGGGGAGTCATCACTTCCCTTGAAAGGAATATCCCGCTTGCCGGGTTTGAAAAGGCAGCCGCGCAGGTGGGCGCGGGGTTCGTTCTGATCAGGCAGGATGAGCAGCCGGCGGGCCCGTGGAAAAAGCTGTATTTCAATGAGGAACCGTGCGGGGAAGAATATACCGGGCTTCCGTCCCTTTGCTTTCCTTCCGCCGGGGACAGCGCCGATATCCTGTTTACCACCGGAACGACGGGGGCCTCCAAGGGCGTGGAGCTTACCCATAAAGCGCTGGTCGCGACGGCTGAAAACCTGATCTATGGCTGCGGCTATAAGCCGGATACCTTTCTTATCGTTCCGGGGCCGCTGAACCACGCGAACGCCATCAGAAAGCTTTTTACCACGATCGTGAACGGCAGCACGGTCTGCCTGCTGAACGGGATGAGCGATATACAGGGCTTTTTCCGCGCGCTGGATCATCCGCTCGGCATCAAGGCCTGCTGCCTGCCGCCCGCGGCCATCCGCACGATCTTCGCGCTGACCGGGGATAAGATCGGCGCGTATGCCGGTCAGATCGATTTTATCGAATCCGCGTCCGCGCCGCTGCCCGAAGCCGATAAGGAAAGGCTGCGCCGGCTGCTGCCCGGAACCAGATTGTACAACAACTACGGCTCTTCCGAGGCGGCGTCGGTATGCATGTATGATTACGGAAAATATCCCGGAAAAAAGGGATGCGTGGGGAAGGAAATGCCCAATTCGCGTGTGATCATTGTGGATGACGACCATCGGGAGATCACATCCGGTAAAGAGCATATGGGGCTGCTGGCCTGCGCCGGCGATGTGAATATGAAGGGGTATGTCAATGATCCCGTGCTGACAAAGGAAGTGCTGGCGGACGGGATCGTGTATACCAGTGATATCGGGTATAAAGACGATGAAGGGTTCATATACATATCGGGGCGGAAAGGCGATGTCATCAATGTAGGCGGGCTGAAGGTGTCTCCGGGCGATGTGGAAGAAGCGGCATTGGCCTTTGAGGGGATAGATGACTGCGCTTGCATCGCCCGGGAGGATCCGATCACCGGGCAGGCGCTTGTGCTTCTGGTGGTCATGCATCCCGGCTTCGAGCCGGATATCCGCGGGCTGCGCCGGTTTCTGAGCGCGCGGCTTGAGGCGGTAAAGGTGCCGCGCTTTTATGAACAGGTCGAAAAGATCGAAAGAACCTATAACGGAAAGATCGACAGAAAGTATTACAGAACGATCTGCGCGGAAAAATAAAGGAAGCATAAGCCTTCTGTATTATTCTGTCGTATGATATAATGTGCGAAGTGACAGAGCCCGAAAACGGTTCCGTCATGAGCAGGACGAACGAATGGAAATGTTCTCCCTGAAATCAGAAATCACAGCGGTAAGCAATGAAAGGAGCGGAATTTATGAAACCGGAAATGGTAAACAACAAGGAACTGGAAAAAGTCACAGGCGGAACCTGCCGGAAGATCGTGGTGCCTACCGACATATATACCTATATGTTATGCTCGAATTGCTCCTACATTGAAAAACGGAAAGGAGACCTCCGCGGAAAAACATACGAGTGTCCTGAGTGCCAGATGAATACCTTCACAGGCCGGAATTTAGCATAAGCTCAGGCCGGAGAATGAGACCGCGAAAAGTCGCGGCACAGACAGAAGAAGATCAGCTGCCCTATGAGGGATCTGGTCCTCTTTTTGCGTACGGTCATCCTGATATGAATACAATGCCGCGAAAGTACCATGTATACGGATTGGGGGAGGACTATCGGTCATTTCGGGGATTGTTTGCCGGCATACCGGATCGGCAAGAAAAATTGATTTGATGCAACAGCATATCAAAATTCAATAAGTTTGAAACTAAGTAACAGGAGCATTTTCTAAAAAAGGGTATAACAAACAAGCCTAGTCGAGAGGAGGAAAAAGGCAAGAAAAATCAAGCAGGAAGGGGGGTCAGGAGAATCGTCTTGAATGACAAAACCTCTGAGGCGAAGTAATTCAAGAGCCTGCTTGGCAGACAGGATTTTCGTCTTGTCGACAGGGCGCGGAGACTGGAAGAGATAGCCGTCAGCCCGGTAGGCTTCGCCAGATGAAAGAATGTTCCAGATAGTGGTCAGGAGCATCTTGCAAATAGCGATCATGGCTTTTTGTGACCACGGTGGGACTTAATGCGACGGTAACGTTCAACAAACTCAGGATGAACTTTAGAGTGAATGTTTTCTCAAGAACATTAAAAACCGGGATCCAATACTTACCGGAAGATTCCATGCAAACTTCCTCGCAATTGTACTGTTGAAGCTAGGCAGCTAAATTCATCAGATCTTTAGGAAATGAAGAAAAGCGAGCTTCAACATATTCAGTGCGAAAATGTGCGTTGGTTATTCCGATACAGGCAAAGATCCAGGTTTTGTGGACATCCAGCCCACAACAATTGTTACGGATGATCTTGAACATGGCGTCCCTCCTGCAATAGAATGTAGGTCCGGCAGGGACTGGTCGTCCGTCAAAATCGAGTCAATTTTGAAAGAGATAAGTTTACGGGCTACGTTTTTGCGCCAATCATCGATGCCTTTCGGACAACCGACACCATATAAGTTTGCGGGGTTTGCCGCTATACAGCCCCGCCATTCACCACCTCGGGTTCTGTATGTTGCGGACAAAGACAGCAAAGCCTCTGCCACAGATTTGAAGAAGATCTACAATGCACCATTCGAACAGGAAGGCCGGGAAGCATAGGATGAGGTTATTGAAAAATAGGAAGAGAAGTACCCTCGGGCAATGAAGCATTGGTATGATAACTGGGATGCTGTCAGTCCAATTTTTAAATTCTCGAAAGATGTCCGGACAGTCATCTACACTACCAATGCCATTGAAAGTCTGAACTCCACGTATCGCAAGCTAAACCAGCAGCGCAGCGTGTTCACGAGTGATACAGCCCTACTGAAAGCATTGTATCTATCCACTTTTGAAGCAACGAAAAAGTGGACGATGCCCATCCACAGCTGGGGTAGGATTTATGGCGAATTGTCCATTATGTACGAGGGTCGATTGCCCGACTAATACCAGAAACAGACAGTCATATCAAGGGTAAAATGAACGCCCGGATCGCCGGGCGCCCTTGACATGTCTGTCTGATTTCTGGTAACGCAATGTTCAAGAGGCCGAACAGGCATTCTGCTGTTCGGCCGCCAATATCTTGGTTTTATCGTAGAAGATCCCTATTTACAGAAAAGATTTCACAGAGCCAAATTCATAGGCAGATGCTGCTGTCTCCATTCGATTTTGTTCTCCGCTTGATTTTCCTTTGACACTGTATTATATTTCGTTATTGATCTGTATCTGTTTTTGCTCCGTATTATTTTGTATAACTATGATCTCTTCTTCGGAATACATAGTATATTTCAATGAGCAAGAATAGTGTGATTCAACACGGGAAAAGAGTGGTATTACCAGACCTGTACAGAATAAATCGATCAAAACATAACAGTCATCGAATTTTATTAACCATTCAGAGTAGTCTTCAATTGTTGTATAAGGATTGTCATCGAATTCATCACATTCTGAAAAATGCGTACCATCGTGTTCCCAGTTTGCTTTTCCGTATTTGTTGATCAGGTTCGTTCTCATATAATCATAGCATTGCATCGGTCTATCCGGTATACTTGAATTATAGGAAGAAAAAACATATTCTATTGATTTTAATGAGGATTCGCCCTTGGTAAATATGATCTTACTTCCGTCAATACCCGCTATGCTTGTATTTGTTATGGTATAGGAATCATTGCCAAAATCCCATAAAAATGCGCAGTCGCTTTCCTTTATCGTATTTTCCAAATTGAATGTCAGTTTTACATTTGTCCCATCATTAACCCATGTAGCAGGGCTTATATTAGACCCGGTTATTTCTTCCCATATGATTCCGCCTTGTACACTTCCAGTTGTATCCATTGCATTAGGAGTCAAACGTGCATATATTGCCAGAGGTTCTTCTTGATACATTTTTATCCCGCTTAAGATAAAATCCTCAGCGATAGATGCATTTGAAATCACCAAGGAAATAACCAACATTATGGCGAATACATTCTTCCTTTTCATTCGTTCATGCCTCATCTTTCTAAAATAATATCGTTAATGATCAAAACCATATTTGCCTGACGTGCTTAGCCGATAATGACATAAGAATTCCGACCAACAATATGAAAATTTTTGATATTACCTATCGATTTTTTCATTTGCTGCACATCGTGCTTATCAGTATTTGTCAAAACCGGAAGATATAGCTGACAAAAATAATAGGCACCCGGGTTCTTCAGTCGGGTGCCTTGACTGCCTTAACCCATATACTTGTCCAGCAACTTGTAGAAGTTATCGATATCCTTACCGGCGCTTCCAAGACCGATCTCACCGTCAAAGCCTTCGCTCTTGCAGCTGATGCCGCATCCGCCTTCCTGCTCGATAACGGAGATACGAAGTGTCATGGGGTTCTTGGGCGGGAACATTTTCATGGGTGTTTTGACGGTGATGGCACCCAGATTCTTGCTGCTCTGCTTTACCTTGCCGATCGCTTCGCCTGCCTTGACACACGCGTCAAAGATTTTGTCGTATGTGCCGCGAACAAAAATGTCACTGGAATTGCTTTGTCTTGCACCTGCCATAATACTGGCCTCCTGTTTATTATTCCGTTTCCGGTAACATCATTATAGTAAACATATTTACTAATGTCAATAGTAAATTTATTTACTTGTTATAATAAAATCCATCATGAACGAAGTCTGCGGAAGGAGGGCATGAAGTGGATTACTGCAGGATCATGCGTGATCTTCGTGAAGACTCCGACCTTACACAGCAGCAGGTGGCTGATGTGCTGGGCACTTCGCAAACGATGTATGCCCGATACGAGCGCGGGGCAAATGAATTGCCAATACATCATTTGATAGCGTTATGCAGGCTTTACGGTGTTTCGGCGGATTACTTTTTGGGTTTGAGCAACTGTATTAAGGCAATACCGCACAATTCGTCAGCACGCTGAACGGTGCCTTTTTCACCATC